>JAYEFL010000192.1:0-2806 GCA_034658635.1 Bacteroidota bacterium
CCAGCACCCTGGTATTTGACGCCCAAACTCAATCCAAATTGTACGCCAAACTTGAGAAGAACGAAAACTTCGTATTAGCGGGTGATTACACCACCGGTTTTGATGGGGGCGACCTTACCGATTACAACAGAACCTTTAATGGCGCATTGAGCAGCCTTCAATTCGAGCGTGGGTCCTTGACCAGTTTTGTGACCAGTACTGATCGTAAGATGACTCTGGATGAGATCAGAGGTGAGGGAATTAGTGGGTATTATTACTTATCACAATCCAATGTGACCCGTTTCTCAGAGAAGATCGAGATCGCTATTCGGGATCGCTATCATTTTGATGAGATCATCCAGCGAACTCGCTTGACCCGCTTCCAGGACTATACCATTAATTATATTGATGGTACCATCATGTTCAAGCAGCCTGTAGCCAGCATGGATGCAGCAGGGAACCCGATCTTTATTGCTGTATCCTATGAGTATCGATCCCAGGAAAAAGATGCCTATATCGGCGGGCTACGCTACCAGCACAGAATTGGTGAGAATATTCAGATCTCAACTACCCTGATCGGAGAAGATCGAGGAGCTGAGAATTATTACCTATATGGTGTGGATACTCAGATTCCGGTTAGTGATAAATTTAGTTTCAAGGGTGAATTGGCTGGTTCACGCTCTCCTGAGCTCCAGGATAGTAACGCCAACTCGGGTTTGGCCTACCGAACTTCGATGATGTATACCCCCAATACAGATATTTTCCTGAAAGCTCAATATCGTCAGACCGACCAGCATTTTGTAAACAGCTCCCGGATCGGTGCTGGATTGGAAGCTGGGTCTCAGAGCTATGGTTTCAAAGGCAGCTATACGATCAATCAGAAGAGTCAGGTGGTCGCAGATATTTCTCAACAGAATACTGAGCTTGGAACCGCTCAGGAAAAACGGCGTCGCATGCTCAGTTTGAACTATGTTTTGACCAGCAATGAGGTATCGTCCTTTAAGGCAGGTATCGAAGATGTTTATCGCGAATCAGGCACAGCTGATTCCGTGGATGTTCAGAAAGATCATTCCAGTCTGCTCTCAGTCCAATATCAACATAAACTGAACCAAAAACTGGTGTCCACCGTACAGCATCAACAGGATTTTACTGGAGGGCAGTCATTGCGTCCCAGCAACACCAATGCAGGGCTCCAGTATCAATTGACAAAAAATCTGTCCCTAGAGGGGAAATACAGACTGATCTATGGTGACGAATTAAAAACTCAGGCGATCTTTGGGATAAACTCACAACTCACCGAAAATACCGAACTGGTTGGAAAATATGAGATCGGGGGTCTCACTGGTGATCGCCGTAATCGCGCCAGTATTGGTTTAAACAACCACTGGATGATCACACCAGACATCACCTTGAATGTTGCCTACGAGAATGTTGCCACGGTTGATTCACTTGAACTTCCCACGCCGGAGCATGAGACTATCGCTGTCTCTGCTGAATATCTACCGGAAGCTCCCTGGAAGTTGACAGGTAAACTTGAATATCAAGACAATATCAGCAGCTTCAAACGAGTAGCCTCAATTGGGGGAGATGCCCGGGTTGCAGATGGACTGGGTATCATCCTGAAATGGGATCATTTTGAGGATATTTATAAGCAGAATGCCAATGGACGGGTCAGACGATCAAATCTTCAGACGGGTCTCGCGTTTAGGCCAGTTGGCAGGGATGACTGGAATGCCTTGGCCAAGCTGGCTTACATTAGCGATTTCAATTCACATGTATCTGAACAGGTCCAACAGGATCGGCTGATCGCATCAGCCCAAATTTATTGGCAAGCCCATGAAAAGCTGGGGGTCGCCAGTCGATTTGCCACCCGCTTTGTCCATGATGTTGAAGGCGAGATGTTCAATGATACCAGTCGGACCAGTTTATTCAATATTCGGGCAGATTACCATTGGTCAACCAATTGGAGCAGCCTGGTGGATTTCCGATACCTGGTCATGACACCTCTGAATGAAAGTAACTTTGGGATGGCCACGGAACTCAATTATGCCGTGATCCAGGATATGCAGGTTGGATTGGGCTATATTTTCAATGATATCCGTGATCCTGATTTCTCATATCTCTCTATGCGAAATAGTAATTTCTATATCTCCCTACACCTCAAGTTCGATGAATCCATGTTTGAGTGGCGCTAAGGGAATTTTTCTTTTTTTCAGCTAAAATCGTTGCTCTTTAACAGGAAAAACGCTGATCCATAGATCAACATTGCCAGTATCAAACCAATGTTAAACCCATAATTGACCACAACCAGAATGGTCAAGGTTGACCCCAGGACTGAGGCGGCTCCGTTCACAGCAAAGCCCCAATCAACCAAAGGTCCGATCTGTTTGACCCCCTTGGGAAAGGGCATCCCCATGAAAAATCCCAGGGGTGCAACCAGAAGCATGGTCATAAGTATCCGCAGGTTTTGTCCCCAATCCCCAAACAGCCAGATAAATGATCTGAACAACATAATGTCCAGGATCAACCAGCCAATTATTGCTGTAAAGATGATTTTTGGATCAAATCCCTGGGAAAATTTGCTGCCCAGTCCTGAACTGATCAATAGGGCGATCAAAATGGCAGCTATGCTGTAAACAGAGGGCCCCACCAGCAGGGTGTACTGCTGCATCAGGATCAACTCCACGGCCATAAAGGCGAATCCGATCATGGCAAAATAGAGGTAATCCGTAGGTCACAGGTTCGAGCCCTGTCCGGAGTACGCCCCTAACCCCTTATAATACAACAGTTATGAGGGGTTTCTTTTTTCTTGAAGGTGTCCTCCAAT
>JAYEFL010000193.1:0-2805 GCA_034658635.1 Bacteroidota bacterium
CACAGGTGATCCTCCAACAGGAGACCAAAGCTGGACTTGCTTTCTCAATACGGCCAATTTTAAGGGCCCGATTGCTTACTTCATCCCGGAGACCTGGAGTAAAACAGGTAAAATCTTCAATCACAAATTCATTTATGGGCGGGGACTCGATGCAAGACCTGCAAATATGGGTGGTGGTGCTATGGAAATCAACACAGTACCATGTTTTGAATCCCATGATCAGGAAGGAATTAAGTATTCTAAAATACCTCAATTGCAATTCCCGGTAGATGACGAAGGGAATACACTACTGGTACAAGATGTTACGTATTACTCAAAAGAAGCCCTCTATAACTCATTTAAAGAATGGCGCGATGGGGGAGCAGCATGCTCAGGCGAGATTAATAAGAAAGGTGCATGGGAATCGACCCTGACTACCAGATCAACACGATATGATCAGGAGGGTAAAACCATGAGTGGTATTAATGATGTATTCGATACTAAAGTACATGAAGATTATGTATGGGGTCTGGAGTGGTTTGATGGTACACAAAATGCCTTTGGAAAATTTCCCCAGTATTTCAAACATGTAGGTGATAGCCTGGTCGCAATTCCCAAGGCTGAAGTACCTGGTGAAACCAATCTGTTGAAGAAAGAGTTTAAACTGGCACGGGCCGGTGATCCCTTCACTTCCCCGGGTACAGGAGCCTGGGCGAAACCAGGACCAAAAGCTGGCCCTTTTGAAGTTCAGCTCACAGATGGATCAATAGTTACCTATTACTGGTATCGTTTTGTCGACCAGCCCTCCTTTCAGCAATATGACTTTCCTAAGGCCAAGAAGGAAAAACTACAGGCTCTAGTTGAAAAGATCCACAAAGAGTGGCCGATAGACAGAGACTATATGGCTCCTCCAACCAAAGGCGAATTAGCTACTTTTGATCCGGCTCTTCTGGTTACTCCGCCGAAGGGATTGGAACATGGATACGTTCCAATCGTTACGAATCAGCGTAAAGTGGAACCCAAAGCACATTGGACTTTCGACGAAAAATCTGATTCTATCGAGGGCCACCACCGGATGGTGGAAGGTGTTAAAGGACAGGCTCTTGTGATGGACGGATATACAACCCGTATCGAAAGACCTGCCAACCAGGTTCCTGAGCTTGGTGAATCATTCACTGTTGAAGCCTGGATCGCAGTGGGTGCTTATCCCTGGAACTGGGCTCCAATTGTTGCACAGGAAAACACAGTAAGTCTGAATTCCAATCTCGACCAGATCACCTGGCCGGAGGATATTACCAAGAGCTCACCTAAAAAAGGTTTCTTCTTTGGCCTCAGCCCACAAGGGCATTTGGGACTTCATATTGGAAATGGCAAATGGCAAATTTGTAAATCGGAGAATAAAATACCCTTCAGGGAATGGACTCATGTGGCTGCAAGCTATGATAAACAAGCTGGAGTAACATTGTATATTAATGGTGAAAAGGCAGGAAGTCTCGAGGTAAATTCAGGCTTTGAACAAGCAATCTTAGAAGAGTTGAGAATCGGAATGCCTCGCCAAAAGATTGAGGCTTCTAATCCCGTTCGTGCCTTTGCCACACTACCAAGTTGGTATTCTTTTGATGGAATACTTGATGAAATTCAACTTCACAAAAAAGCCCTTTCACCAGCAACAATTGCAAAGAATCACAATTCCTTGAGTCCCGAGTCCCGAGTCCCCGAGTCCCTGATCCCCAGAATAATGCCTTCAGGCCCAAAAGGAAAAGGAAAATTCGGTGCCTCGTATACCCACCTTAAATACTTCCCGGAATGGGATGCTCAATGGCGTCTCGAATCTGATCCGGATGTGGTGGTTCAATTTGACGATTCCCCTGTCCGTGTTGTTTTCTGGCGGGGAACACGATACGGCCCGGCATGGGTAATGGAGAATGATATGTGGATGGGTGACCAGAGTATCGAAAATTTCAATGGGAAGGACGGATGCTCAGAGCACATGCTTGATCCACGCTGTAGGTTTTCTCATGTAAGGATCATAGAAAACACTCCGGCAAGAGCTGTTGTTCATTGGAGATACCTTCCAACATCAGCTAATGGCAATCATTCTCAGGTTAATGAGATTTCAGGTTGGGAAGACTGGGTTGATGAATATTATACCTTTTATCCTGATGGTATTGGGGTAAGAAAAGTTGTTCTTCATACTGATGGTGTATCCTTGTGGCCGGAAGAGGTCATTGCTTTTTGTCAGCCCGGACAAAGACCTGAGGATGTGGTAGAGCTTGAAGCTATGACTCTGGCAAACCTGAATGGTAAGCAACATACTTATAGCTGGGCAGAAAAATCACCAAAATTTCGTCACAAAAGCCGTTGGGAGCTGGGTGGATACATCCATTTTGGTGATGAGCTGGGAGAAAAACCTAATATCATGATGGTCAATATGAAATCGGAATACAAACCATTTCAGATTTTCGAACTGGAATGTAATTTCACTTGCTTTGCCCATGAGCATCGCAAAGAAGTGTCGCATTTCCCCTGGTGGAACCATTGGCCGGCAGCTATGATCCCTTCAGATGGAAGATATTGCCAGGCTGCGGATCGGCCTTCGCATTTCTCACTAGCCTGGGGAACCCCGGTACCACACAAAGGTGAAAACAATACTTATGTATGGACCTGGATGTATGGTGCAACGAAAGATATAATAACAACTTTAACACCTTTGGCCAGATCATGGACAAGACCCCCGGAGCTTGTCATAAAATCAGGTGCATCAGATAGTCATTTTGAATCTACTCAAAGAAGTTATGTAATCAGTAGTTCCGATGAAAATGAAAT
>JAYEFL010000194.1:0-2777 GCA_034658635.1 Bacteroidota bacterium
CATGATTCCATTGTCCGGGTCTATTAACTTTTTTCGTTTCTAATGCAGGGATCAGGTCATACAGAGATGAGATGGTTCTGTTGCCACCAACGCCATTATTTGCATCCGGATGGCTTTTATCATCCAGTAGTTGGAATTCTAAACCAATTGCAGAACCAACTCCCTTGTTCTGACCTTCAGTAACAAAGTATTTAATTCCACTATTGGCTCCGGCTGACAATTTAAAATCAAGGCTCAATTCGAAGTTTCCGTATTGTTTTTCAGTTACAATGTCTCCTCCATGAGTACTTTCTCCGCCACCAGATTCTGTAACGGTTAATGACTTATCTTTAATTATCCAGCCTCCATCAGGGAAGGCATCCATGTTGGCTCCGCGCCAGCCTGATGTAGTTTCTCCATCCCAGAGCAGTTTCCAGCCATTAGCTTTTTCCTGATCTGTCAATGTATTCGGAATGGCAGATATTTGTTTCAGCTCATCCTTATAAGACCAACAGTAAGCATCCAGGTTCTCAGTTGCAATGCGGATGTTTTTCCATATTACCTGTATGCCTTCTTTACTTTTATCATTTCCTATTCCATGAACTTGCAAAGCAATAAAACCACTGGCATCGGCATCATCAATGAGATTGGCAGCAGGTACACCGTTAATCCAGGTACGAAGATTATTCCCTATGGCTTCTATGTGATAATGATTCCATTCGTTCTGTTTAAATGCCTTTTGTGCCTTTGGATTGTTGGATAATGGATATAACCATCCTCTTCTGGCTTCATCATAAATTCCTGCACTCCAGGCACGATCAGAGGGATCAATTTCGATTTGGTATCCATGAACCCGGCCGTTGTTATATTCTTTCAGACTATGACTTCGGATTTGAACCCCTGAGTTGAGTTTGGGATCAACTTTGAAATCAAATTCCAGCACAAAGTCGGCGTAATCCTTTTTTGTAGCCAGAAAACTGTTGGGAGTATTGTTAATTGTGGTTCCAACTATTGCTCCGTCAATAACTTCATATTTTGCATTACCATTAAGCTGTTTCCAGCCCTTAAGGTTTTTCCCTTTAATCAGATCGACCCAACCATCCTGAGCAAAGCCCATAGAGGAAATTAATAAGAGGGTCATAAGAACAGATAAATGTTTGATTTTCATGAGGTACAATTTTTGTAATTATTCTACTTTTTTTCAAAGATAAGAAAGGATTCTGATTGCACCGTGTGCGTGCACGGTCATTTTTTATTTTGAGTGTCCCTGTATCTTTATCTTTTGAAGATTTCCTGATAATTGCTGAACCATTTCAGGCATCTCCTCATACAGATTATGATGTTCCTCAGGATCAGTCTTGATGTTGTACAACTGTCCTTCTGGTTCTTTCTCAGATCCCTTATATGACCAGCCTCCTGAACCTTTTCCTTCAATTAGCTTAAAATCACCCATACGAATGGCAAACATTCCTGAGATTGAATGATGGATTGTATTCGGACGGATATTCTCGTCAAGCCTCTCTCCAAGAATTGCGGGCAGCATATTGTAACTGTCAGGACCCGCATTGTCTGGCATCTCAGTTCCTGAAATTCCAGCGCAGGTAGCCATTAAATCAGTGAGGGTGCTTACCTGATTACTGATTGAGCCTGGTTTTACTCTTGCCGGCCATTGAAGAATGAATGGGATATGATGTCCTCCTTCCCAGGCATCTGATTTCATTCCTGAAAATGGTGCGTTAGCCAGATGGGGGAATTTAGATTTATCATCTGTTGTCCAGTGAGCTCCATTGTCACTGGTTACAATTACAAGAGTGTTTTCAATAACATGACTTTCTTCCAGTGCTTCGAGAATTAATCCTATTGTGTGGTCAACCTGGTTAACGAAATCACCGTATAACCCGGCTTCAGATTTGCCAAGGTGATTTTCTGAAGGAAGCCATGGTGTGTGTGGTGCCGTTAAGGGAAAATATAAAAAGAAGGGCTTATCTTCATCTGCCCGTCTATGGATAAATTTAACGGCCTCGTCAGTAATAGTAGGCAGAACCCCCTCAACAGTAAATCCATCCTGCAGGTCTCCGGGTCTCCAGAAGACACCTCGGGGTGAGTTTTGTCCATCAGTGAATCCTGTTATTGGAGATATTAGTTTTTTATTGCTGATATAACAGTAAGGTGTCATGTCTAAGGAGGCAGGAACAATAAAAGAGAAATCAAATCCAAGGTCAGTTGGCCCTCCGGAAATTATCCCATCGTAATCAATATTATCTGTTGAGGTAGGAGCCCATTCACTACCTTCAAAAAGCTCCTTGCTATCGTCTTTTTTTTGCCATTTCAAGCCCAAGTGCCATTTTCCGACACACGCTGTGTAATAACCTGCTTCCCCGAGTAAGTCAGCCACAGTATATCGTTCGGGATCAATCAGTGGAGGGGAATGACCAACTAAAACTCCGCTTTTTAAACGAGTGCGGAAGCAATACCGGCCGGTTAATATTCCATACCTGGTTGGTGTGCATACAGCTGAAGGACTATGGGCATCAGTGAAAATCATTCCATTCTCACTAATCTTGTCCATGTTAGGAGTCGGGATCTTACTCTCAGAATTGAGACAGCCCAAATCACCGTATCCCATATCATCAGCCAGGATATAAACAATATTGGGAAGATCTTCTTTTGTACGTGCACAAGAAAACATGCCAAATATGCCTAACACGAGTAAAGCAAGTGTAATGGATCGAGTCGATTTTGTCATATTATGGATTGCATTAAGAATTTCTTATTGGTTTAGCGTACCATGTTGTCGC
>JAYEFL010000195.1:0-11751 GCA_034658635.1 Bacteroidota bacterium
AACTACAATTTCACCGAGCTCATGGCTGAGACAGTACCCAGATCGTTGCACCATTCGTGCAGGTCGGAACTTACCCGACAAGGAATTTCGCTACCTTAGGACCGTTATAGTTACGGCCGCCGTTTACTGGGGCTTCGATTCAGAGCTTCTTCCCGAAGGAATAACCCCCCCTCTTAACCTTCCAGCACCGGGCAGGTGTCAGGCCTTATACATCTTCTTTCAAATTAGCAAAGCCCTGTGTTTTTGATAAACAGTCGCCTGGGTCTTTTCACTGCGGCCCTCTTACGAGGGCGACCTTTCTCCCGAAGTTACAGGTCTATTTTGCCTAGTTCCTTAGCCATGAATCACTCGAGCGCCTTAGTATTCTCTACTTGACTACCTGTGTCGGTTTGCGGTACGGGTTACTAATACCTGAAGCTTAGAGGTTTTTCTTGGAAGTATGTTTGGGACTATTATCCGCTTGCCCGAAGGCTCACGGTACTATCAGGATTCAGCTCAACTGGCGGATTTACCTACCAGTTTCAATGCCTACACCTTTCAACGTACTATTCCGTCAGTACGCAAGTCTTACACGCCTTCGTTACCCCATCGCAGTAAAAGTAAGTACAGGAATATTAACCTGTTATCCATCGACTACCCCTTTCGGGTTCGCCTTAGGCCCCGACTAACCCGGATCCGATTAGCGTTGATCCGGAAACCTTAGTCTATTGGCGTGCGGGTTTCTCACCCGCATTATCGTTACTTATGCCTACATTTGCTTTTCCAGCCGCTCCAGCAAATCTTACGACTCACCTTCGGCGCAACTGGAATGCTCCCCTACCGATTAAATTAATCCCATAGCTTCGGTAATATGCTTATGCCCGATTATCATCCATGCACAGCCGCTCGACTAGTGAGCTGTTACGCACTCTTTAAATGAATGGCTGCTTCCAAGCCAACATCCTAGCTGTCAATGCAACCGCACTTCGTTAGAACAACTTAGCATATATTTAGGGACCTTAGCTGATGGTCTGGGTTGTTTCCCTCTCGGCACTGGACCTTAGCACCCAGCGCCTCACTCCCGAGTATATCTGATAGCATTCGGAGTTTGTCAGGGTTTGATAGGCGGCGAAGCCCTCTAGCCCTATCAGTAGCTCTACCTCTATCAGACTTTACCTCGAGGCTGCACCTAAATGCATTTCGGGGAGTACGAGCTATTTCTCAGTTTGATTGGCCTTTCACCCCTACCCACAGCTCATCCAAAGACTTTTCAACGTCAACTGGTTCGGTCCTCCATTCCGTGTTACCGGAACTTCAACCTGGCCATGGGTAGATCACCAAGTTTCGCGTCTACCCCCACTAACTATACGCCCTATTCAGACTTGCTTTCGCTTCGGCTCCGGACCTGAAGTCCTTAACCTTGCTAGTGAGGAGTAACTCGTAGGCTCATTATGCAAAAGGCACGCTGTCATCTCGATAAATCGAGACTCCAACCGTTTGTAAGCGTATGGTTTCAGGTACTATTTCACTCCTCTGTTCGAGGTTCTTTTCACCTTTCCCTCACGGTACTAGTTCACTATCGGTCTCTCAGGAGTATTTAGCCTTACCGGATGGTCCCGGCAGATTCACACAGGATTTCTCGTGTCCCGCGCTACTCAGGATACTGCTAAAATTTAATCTTATTACGTGTACAGGACTATCACCCTCTACGGTTTAACTTTCCAGAAAATTCCACTTAAAGATTAAGTTTATATTGCAGTCCTACAACCCCATAATTGCCGAAACAACTATGGTTTGGGCTGTTCCCCGTTCGATCGCCTCTACTTAGGGAATCACTATTGTTTTCTATTCCTCCGGGTACTTAGATGTTTCAGTTCTCCGGGTTTGCTTTCTCGATAAATCGAGAATAATACCGTTCTCGCGGTATTGGGTTGCCCCATTCGGAAATCTGCGGATCACAACTTATTTGCAACTCCCCGCAGCTTATCGCAGCTTATCACGTCCTTCATCGCCTCTGAGAGCCAAGGCATTCACCATACGCTCTTATTTACTTTCTTACACTGAGTAATTCAGTTATAAACTTTTAGTTTTTCTTCCAATACGTCAAAGAACTTCCTCCCGAAAAATCGGGATCGTGATTACATCCGGAATCGAACCAGATCAAATACCATAATAACCAATAACCCAACACACATTCACACGCAAACTCAATCCATATAGTGGAGAATATCGGAGTCGAACCGATGACCTCTTGAATGCAAATCAAGTGCTCTAGCCAACTGAGCTAATCCCCCATAATAGTTAACAGGAACTTGCTCTCCGATAATCCCTGAATCAATCCAAAGAACACTATACCTGTAATTATTGTAGTCCCGCGCAGATTTGAACTGCGGACCCCTACATTATCAGTGTAGTGCTCTAACCAACTGAGCTACGGGACTGTCACAAAAAGCTTTCGCTTTTCTGCTCTGGGTTAAAATATATAAAGAAGAGAAACAAGAAGGAAAAAAAGCCTTATAAATAAGGTCTTGATAAATTCCTCTCTAGAAAGGAGGTGTTCCAGCCACACCTTCCGGTACGGCTACCTTGTTACGACTTAGCCCTAGTCACTAGTTTCACCCTAGGCCGCTCCTTACGGTTACGGACTTTAGGTACCCCCAGCTTCCATGGCTTGACGGGCGGTGTGTACAAGGCCCGGGAACGTATTCACCGCGTCGTTGCTGATACGCGATTACTAGCGAATCCAACTTCACGGAGTCGAGTTGCAGACTCCGATCCGAACTGAGACCAGCTTTGGAGATTTGCATCCTGTTGCCAGGTAGCTTCCCTTTGTACTGACCATTGTAACACGTGTGTAGCCCTGGACATAAGGGCCGTGCTGATTTGACGTCATCCCCACCTTCCTCTCACCTTACGGTGGCAGTCTCGCTAGAGTTCCCGGCATTACCCGCTGGCAACTAACGATGAGGGTTGCGCTCGTTATGGGACTTAACCCGACACCTCACGGCACGAGCTGACGACAACCATGCAGCACCTTGTAGATCGCCCCGAAGGGAATTCACCTTTCGGCGAAAGTCGCTCTACATTTAAGCCCAGGTAAGGTTCCTCGCGTATCATCGAATTAAACCACATGTTCCTCCGCTTGTGCGGGCCCCCGTCAATTCCTTTGAGTTTCATCGTTGCCGACGTACTCCCCAGGTGGATCACTTAATGCTTTCGCTTGGTCACATGCCATTAATTTGACATACAACGAGTGATCATCGTTTACGGCGTGGACTACCAGGGTATCTAATCCTGTTCGCTCCCCACGCTTTCGTGCCTCAGCGTCAGTTATAGCTTAGTAAGCTGCCTTCGCAATCGGTGTTCCGTGTAATCTCTAAGCATTTCACCGCTACACTACACATTCCGCCTACCTCAACTAAACTCAAGATAACCAGTATCAATGGCAGTTCTGCAGTTAAGCTGCAGGATTTCACCACTGACTAAATTATCCGCCTACGCACCCTTTAGACCTAATAAATCCGGATAACGCTTGCACCCTCCGTATTACCGCGGCTGCTGGCACGGAGTTAGCCGGTGCTTATTCTTACAGTACAGTCAGCCTCGTACACGTACGAAGGTTTCTTCCTGTATAAAAGTAGTTTACAACCCATAGGGCATTCATCCTACACGCGGATTGGCTGGTTCAGGCTTGCGCCCATTGACCAATATTCCCCACTGCTGCCTCCCGTAGGAGTCTGGTCCGTGTCTCAGTACCAGTGTGGGGGATCATCCTTTAAGACCCCCTAGACATCGCAGTCTTGGTGAGCCGTTACCTCACCAACAAACTAATGTCACGCATGCCCATCCGTAGCCACCGGAGTTTTAATTAAAAAACCATGAAGTTTCATAATATTATGAGGTATTAATCCGAATTTCTTCGGGCTATCCCTCAGCTACGGGTAGGTTGCATACGCGTTACTCACCCGTGCGCCGGTCGTCAGCGATCCGAAAATCCTGTTACCCCTCGACTTGCATGTGTTAAGCCTACCGCTAGCGTTCATCCTGAGCCAGGATCAAACTCTTCGTTGTAAATGTTTAAAATTGTGCTCAGAACTTATCAAGTTATCAAAAGAATTTGACTCTTTTTTACCTTTCTTGTTTTCTCTTCAATAATTCAAAGAACGTTGTTTCTATCAAAAGCGGTGCAAAGGTAAAGACTATTTTCAAACTTCCAAATAAATCATCAATTTTTTTATAAAAAAATTAATTCCAACTCCACTGTCTGAAACCCTCATAAACCAACCTTTCTAAGAACGCATCCCGTATTTGGGATTGCAAATATACGAACGATTTCCACACACACAATACCCCCCTGAGAAAAAAACCTGATAAAACCAGTAACAGGCTGTCAAACAAGCTAATAATTTTGCTTTTTTTTTGTAATTTGCCAATAACTATCTTTGAGCCGAACTGATACAATTTCAGCGATACATAATTATATATATAGCACCAAAAAAATCACCTGTGTCAAACGCACTTATTATTATACCAACTTACTGCGAACAAGAAAATATAGAAAAACTTGTTCATAACATTTTTTCCCTTAAAGAAGTTTTCGACATCCTGGTCATAGATGATAACTCGCCAGACAAAACAGCCAGCATAGTTGAAAACCTAACTAAGGAAATGCCAGGCAAAATCTATCTTCTGAAAAGACCTTCTAAACTCGGACTTGGAACTGCTTATATTGACGGCTTCAATTGGGCACTGCAAAATCATTATAAATTCATTTTTGAGATGGATGCAGACTTCTCACATAATCCTGCTGATCTTGAATCTCTGCTCAATACTATCCAAAAAGAAGGAGTAGGCATGGCTGTAGGATCACGATATAAAAAAGGAGTGTCAATTGTTCACTGGCCCATGGGAAGGCTCCTGCTCTCATTTTATGCATCTATGTACGTCAGAATCGCTACAGGAATGAATGTTAGAGATGCTACTGCAGGTTTCGTGTGTTATAAAAGAGAAGTACTTGAGAAACTGGATCTGAATAAAATAAACATGAAAGGATATGGCTTCCAGATCGAAATGAAATTTAAAACCTGGAAACTAGGATATGAAATAGAAGAAGTACCCGTTATTTTTATTAATCGGGAACTGGGCGACTCAAAAATGAGCGGTGGTATCTTCAGTGAAGCATTTATGGGTGTTATACGGATGAAACTCAGCAGTCTGAGGAAGAACTACAGAGAACATATCAGTCAAGAATCATGAAAAATTACCTAATTATCGGTGCACAGATAGTGAACGAAGGACAAAGATTTATTGGGAATGTCTTGATTCGAAATAAAAAAATTGCATCCATCAGCACTGAGCCCATTAATAAATTACCCGCTAACACAATCAAAATCCAGGCAAAAGGAAAACTATTGCTTCCCGGGGTGATTGACGACCAGGTTCATTTCAGAGACCCAGGGCTCACTCATAAAGGCGATATTTATACCGAGGCCCGTGCTGCCGTTGCCGGCGGAATAACCTCCTTCATGGAGATGCCTAACACAAACCCACAAACAATCACAAATACTTTGCTGAAAGAAAAATTCAAAGTAGCCAGCAAAAAATCACTGGCAAATTTCTCTTTCTACATCGGAGCAACTAATGATAACATTCTGGAACTAAAGAAAGCCGACCGTAAATTAACCTGTGGCATCAAAGTTTTCATGGGCTCATCCACTGGGAATATGCTGGTGGACAAACTATCAAGTTTATCTGCCATTTTTTCAATTACTGACCTGCCAATTGCTGTTCATTGTGAAGATGAAGCAAGCATTCAAAGCAATATGGCAAAGTATCAGGAGGAATACGGAGAGGATATTCCTATCGAACTTCATCCTAAAATCAGAAGCCATGAAGCTTGTTTCAAATCATCCTCATTTGCAAAAAACCTTGCCAAACGCCTCAATACCAGACTGCACATTATCCATATTTCTACTGCCGATGAGCTGACTCACTTCCAAAATGATATCCCATCACCGGAAAAAAGAATAACATCGGAGGTTTGCATACATCATTTGTGGTTCGATGACTCTGATTATGCACGAAAAGGAACTATGATTAAATGGAACCCTGCAATCAAATCAGCTAATGACAAAGCAGCATTAATAGAAGCTGTTAACGACAACCGGATAGATGTCATAGCCACTGATCATGCTCCGCATACAATGGAAGAAAAAGACAATCCATATACCAGAGCCCCCTCAGGTGGACCCATGGTACAACATTCATTGGTGGCCATGCTTGAATATGTCCACCAGGGAATATTTAGCCTGGAGAAAATTGTCGAAAAAATGTGTCATACACCAGCAGATATCTTCCAGGTGAAAAACCGCGGATATATCCGCGAAGGATATTTTGCTGATTTGGTTTTAGTAGACAGCGATGACCCATGGACTATCAACAAATCGAATCTTTATTATAAATGCGGATGGTCACCTCTTGAAGGCACCAGT
Organism: Bacteroidota bacterium; assembly: GCA_034658635.1. Classification (GTDB taxonomy): domain Bacteria; phylum Bacteroidota; class Bacteroidia; order Bacteroidales; family UBA12481; genus JABHCC01. The sequence continues at coordinate 6,471 of JAYEFL010000195.1, forward strand.
ATGAAATCCCGTGTCATCAACACATTTGTAAATGGACACCTGGTTTATGATAATGGGATTTTTGATGAAACAATAAAAGGACAAGCTCTGGAATTTATCCGTTAACCTAATACAAAACGAGCAGTTTTGCGGCTTTGCTGTTGTACGTAAATCCGCTTACCCTTTGTTAAGTCATTAATCACAGCCTTAGTGTAATGGCGGATAGTCAGAAGCTCAAGTCCGGTATTGTAAAGAACCTTAAAGTCGGGCAATAACGCCTCAAGAATGGCATCTAACTTCTTCTGATCCCAATCAATAACCAGAGAGATACTTACAGCACCATGCTGCATTAGATTAATTCGAGATTGATTACGGGCAAGAATACTAAAGACATTTGCAAGTGCATCCTCAACAATAAAAGAGAAATCCCGTGGCTGAATGGAGACTAATACCTGATTCCGCTTTCTGATAATCACGGGCAAATCAGGGGCTTTACCCGCCTTTTTCAATATCACAGTTCCGGAAGCATCCGGATCAAAAAGCGATTTAACTATCAGAGGTATACCCTTATTCTGCAAAGGTTTTATAGTATTGGGATGAATAATTTTTGCCCCAAAATATGACAATTCTACCGCCTCGAGATAAGAAATTTCATCCATCTTGCAGGTATCCTCAAATTCCTCAGGGTCAGCTGTCAATACACCCGGCACATCCTTCCAAATCACAACACGCTCAACATCAAGAATATGGCCAAAGATAGCAGCTGAGTAATCCGATCCTTCCCGTCCCAAAGTTGCAGAAAAACCAGATTGGGTTCCTGCAATGAAACCTTGGGTTAGAATCAGGGACTCGGGATTAGGGACTCGGGACTCGGGATTCACAGATCCGGTCCCTGAGCAAAGTCGAAGGGAAGACTCGGGGATGCTTTTGATTTTCTTTGCTGTTTCTTTCCAGTTAACCTTTCCTTCTCTGTATGTTTCATCTGTTATAATAAGTTTTCTGGCATCGTGAAAGCTGTGATTGAGACCTTCCTGTATCCAAAAGGCAGAAATAAGGTGTGTGCTGAAGATCTCGCCAAATGACACTACCTGATCGTAAGCCTGATCATAAGGATAATTTCTGGCTTTCTGAAGTGTCTCTTTCAATTCGGCTATCAACGGCAAAATGATTTCTCTCCAGAATATGTCCGAATCGATCAATAATTGTTCCGCAATTTCCCTGTGATAATCCAGAATCTTATCCAATCTCAAATTAATATCATCACTATCAAGCTCTTTCAGCAAGCCTTCAAAAGCATTGGTCATCTTATTAAATGCCGAAATCACCACCACCAGTTCCGAATCCCCCCTTCGACTTTGCTCAGGGACCGAACCTGTGAATCCCGAGTCCCCGAGTCCCGAGTCCCTAACTATCTCAGTCATCTGCCGAATAGTATCAGCATTCTTCAAGGTTCCTCCTCCAAACTTAAATACCTTCATCTAGAAATATTTTTGATAAATGTACTGGTTTATCCGAAAATCCCTATTTTTAAACAACCATAAATCATCCCTGCAATGAAAACATACAGCATTACCACCCTAAATGAATTCATTATTCAAAATCAGGCAGATTTTCCATATGCAAAGGGAGAATTATCACGACTTCTGAGTCACATCGGAATTGCTGCAAAAATTGTCAATAAGAAAGTGAAAAAAGCTGGTCTGGTTGATTTGCTAGGCGAATCGGGTATTGTAAATGTTCAGGGGGAAGAGCAGAAGAAAATGGATGTTTTTGCAGATGAGGTCTTTATCAGTAGACTTCAGGCAAGTGGTGAAGTTTGTGGAATTGCCACAGAAGAGAATCAGGAGATCATCACTTTTGATGATAATCTTTCAAGAGATGCGAAGTATATTCTCCTGATGGATCCTCTTGATGGCTCCTCCAATATTGATGTTAATGTGTCTATTGGAACCATTTTCTGCATTTTTCGAAGGGTCTCAAAATCGGGACACAAAGCCAGACCAGAGGATTTCGTTCAGGTAGGGAGCCAGATGGTGGCTGCCGGATATATATTGTATGGTTCATCAACAATGATGGTTTATACTACTGGCCGGGGAGTTAATGGTTTTACTCTGGACCCGACAATTGGTGAATTTTGTCTTTCTCATCCTAATATAAAAACCCCGGAATATGGTACCATCTACTCCATTAACGAGGGGAATTACGCTAAATTCCCGGATGGCGTCAAGCAATATATAAAGTACTGCCAAGAGGTGGATCCTGAGAGCAAGCGTCCGTATTCTTCCAGATATATCGGATCTCTGGTTGCAGATTTCCACAGAAACCTCCTTAAAGGTGGAATTTTTCTCTATCCACCCAGTCCGAGTGCTCCAAATGGCAAATTGAGGCTCACTTATGAGTGCAATCCCATAGCCTTTTTAGCTGAACAGGCTGGTGGCAAAGCGTCAGACGGAGAAAATCGGATTATGGATCTGAAACCTGAATCTCCCCACCAAAGAGTGCCATATTACGTGGGATCACGTGCTATGGTTGACAAATTGGAGGATATGATTCGGGAGTCAGGAACCGGGAATCGGGAGTAGGGAGTCACTTATATTATATATCTTTGTGTTGCAACTTGACCAAAAATGCAAAAACGACTCAAACTGATTCTGCTTTTACTCATTTGTCTCTTTCCACTTCAAAGCAATGGACAGGAGCGCCCTAAGGTAGGACTTGTGTTAAGTGGAGGGGGTGCAGCCGGGCTTGCTCACATTGGTGTTATAAAGGTTATTGAAGAAGCCGGAATCCCCATAGATTATATTGGGGGAACATCAATGGGTTCAATTGTTGGAGCTTTATATGCTTTGGGATATACTTCGGATGAGATGGAAACCATTTTGAAGGAAACAGACTGGACAAAGTTACTGTCTGATAAGATCCCCAGGGAGGATCTTACTTTCGAAGTCAAAAAGGATATGGAAAAGTTCTTCATTGACTTTCCAATAACACGCAAAGGAATTCAACTACCTTCAGGGCTGGTGGTAGGACATAATATCTTGAATATGCTTGCGGGGATTACCTGGTCAGCTTTTGACAAAAAGAATTTTTCAGATTTCCACATTCCTTTTCTCTGCATTGGTGCTGATATTGTTACAGGGGAGGAGGTTGTGATGACTTCAGGAGTATTGCATGATGCTTTAAGAGCTAGCATGGCTATTCCAACTGCCTTCACTGCCATCGAAATAGAGGGAAAGCTAATGATTGACGGGGGGTATTTGAACAATTTCCCGGCTGATCATGTAAAACTGATGGGAGCAGATATTATCATTGGAGTAGATGTTCAGCGTAACTTACGCACAAAATCTGAACTCAATTCAATGATTGCCATTGTCATGCAGGCCTCTGCATTAGTTCGCGAAGAAGCAAATGCAAGAAACCGCGAATTATGCGATATTCTCATCAGGCCAATTACTGAGGGAGCATCTACCCTCTCATTCGGGATGGTAGATGAGATTGTTCGGAACGGAGAAATAACAGCCCGTGAAATGTGGGAGCCATTGAAAGCAATGGGCGATAACCTTAGGAGGTTATACGGTGATGAAGCCTGTGATAAACCTGTTGTCACACAAATTGATTCATTGTATATCCGTGAGCTTTCGTTTACCGGTTTGGATAAAGTTTCTCAGGAGTTTTTGTGGTCAAAAATTGACCTCCCTTTTCCAGCCTGGTTAAGTCCTGAAGATATAACAAAAGGTCTGGAACGAGCTTATGGTACAAGTTACTTTAATCAGATATCTTATAAACTTGAGCCTGCTATTGATGGAACCCGTTTGGTCATCCGGGCTGATGAGAAAAAGGATGAAAATGCCATTGTTGGCTTACATTTTGACAACTTATTTAATGCCAGCCTGATGCTGAACACCAGTGTTCGTAATCTCTGGAAAAAAGGAGACCGGCTAAGTCTGGATTTAACTCTTGGAGAGAATCCCCACCTTGGTGCATCATATTTCTTTCTTACTCATAAAAGACAGAATTACGGGATTAAAACTGAATACAACAGACTGCAGGCCTACGGGTATGTAAACGGACACCAGGCACGGAGCTATATTTACCACAATGTTAATCTTGATTTTATTCTGAAAACAACTTATCGGGATGTTTTCGCAGTATCAACAGGCATACAAGGAGAATTTGCATCAGTAGCTCCTTCTTTTAGTTTCTTGGATATTTCGTCATTTAATTCCCGAATGCTGAATTATTACGTTTCCTTTAAAAAAGATAATTTCAACCAGGTTCCTTACCCCACAAAGGGTGAGAAAGTAGAAATTGATATCAAGCTGATCAATGACTTTACCGATATTGGCCATTTCCCCGGAATGGTTTTCCGTTTGCGTCATCACGTGGCCCTTAGCCTTACACCAAAATTCACTTTTCAACCGGGAATAAATGTCGGATTTGCCTTTGGCGATTCCATTCCATATCCATACAAATCATATGTAGGTGGATTGGGCTATTACCATCAGCCTGTATTTCCATTTGTTGGGATGAACTACATGGAACGCGCTGCCAATCACGCTGTTGTTGTGAGTGGAGATTTCCAGTATAATGTCAAAGGCAACCATTATGTACTGTGGAGGAACAACATTGCTCAATCATTTGATAAACTGGAACAAATATCAGATATTCCTGAGCTAATATTTGGCACAGGACTTACATATGGATTTGCCTCACCGATAGGACCTGTTGAAGCCACTCTTATGATTTCGAATAATACATGGAAACCCGGGTTCTTTGTCAATATTGGGTATTGGATTAGATAGGAAATAGAAATTAGGAAATAGGAATTAAGGCTAAGGAATAAGATTAAGTTATGAATTCCATTAATTCTACCTTTTCGTTTACGTATTTGCTGAAGAAGCCTTGTTGTTTCATTCGCTGAACAAGTGGTTCAAAGTCTTCGGGTCGTTTTAATTCTATTCCTACTAAGGCCGGGCCATTTTCTCTGGCGGTTTTCTTTGAGTACTCGAAATGCACTATATCGTCATCAGGGCCTAGAATATCAGCGACAAACTGTCTTAATGCTCCCGGACGCTGAGGAAAGCGAACAATAAAGTAATGCTTGAGGCGAGAGTATAGCAATGCTCGTTCACGGAAATCAGGAAATCTTGTGATATCGTTGTTGCCACCTGAAATAATGACTCCAACACGCTTTCCTTTAAGTTCATCCTTCATGAGTTCTACGGCTGACAGTGCAAGAGCCCCTGCAGGTTCAGCAACAATGGCATTCTCATTATACAATTTTAAAATCGTCTGACAAATT
>JAYEFL010000196.1:0-2754 GCA_034658635.1 Bacteroidota bacterium
CTTCGCCTGTCATCGTTTCAAACTTTCCGATGAAGTAGTCGTGAAGCTTGCCATATTGTTGTTCAAGCTCGCCCATAAATTGATTGCGGTCAGCCTGCCATTGGGCGAAAGCCTCTTTGTTGCTTTCGATTTCAGGATCGGGCATAATATGTTTAGCATCCCAATTAGCGATCTGAGCCGATTCATCCTGCCGGACTTTCATCATGGCGTCAAACATAGTCTGCGTGTGTGCAAACAGGGAGGGCGAAAAGTTGCCTTTTTCCAAAACAACCTGTAACATTTGGCTTTCATCTCCGAATGTTTGCCCCCCATACTTGTCCATAAACGCTATTGCGCCCTCTTCAGTCATGTTTTGCGTAAGAAATGCCATGCCTTTTGCCACAACCTCAAGTTTAGCTAACTGCTCCTGTACAGCCATTATCTTTCCATATTGCTCTGTATTTGCAGCCTCTTTTTTTGTTTGGTCGATACGAGCAATTAATTCATTCAACCCTTCAATCTTTGTCTTTAAATCAGCAGAAGACGCTTTTGCGTATAATCCCCTGTATTCTGGATTATCTTTAGCTACGCTTTCTAACTCAACCATTAATTGCGTTAATTCGGCTTGCATGTTTTGAGTTTTAATAGCTAATTTCATTGTACCTTTAGTTATTGTGTTTTCGTTCTTTATTTTTGTTGTATGCTCTGCTGTTAGGTTTCTGTTAGCTTTGTTATTTGCTTTCGTCTCTTCGTACTTGCTTAGCTCAAGGTTATAGAGCTTGTCCCGATATTCTCGCTGGTCACGCATAACATCATGCTGCACGTACATTTCAGCAAGTTTAGGAAGCGCTTCTGCAATACCCCTAAAAAAGTTACGAAAGGTTACGTCGTTATCTGGTCTTTGTATGTACTGTCCCATTGGTTTAACACACCCATTCTATGCTTTATTTGTTTCTTTCTCTGCCTGCTCCATATTGGAATAAGTCCTCGGCATTGTCAGTTACGGAAAATGGTTGAGGCGTCTTGGGTAACTGCTCCAGCTCCCTGTTCCGTGCCATCTCCTCAGGGGTATTGGTAATGTGACTACTATCAATGTTATCCATACCGAATTCCCGCATTCTGTCTAATGCGTTTTCAGTAGGTCTTACCCCTGTCTTTTCCTCCAATTCGTTTGCGTCTGTAATGCGGTCTCTGGGATAGTCCTCATGGGCATCTACCAAGAAAGGCACGACACTGCCACTTGGGTCACCTTCTATGTGCCGTGGGGGCTCATCCTCCTCAGACGGTGTTTTGTAATCTTCTATAGCATTAAGCAATTCTTCATACTTCATGTCAGTAGGGTCATATCTATCTGCTGGGTCACGATAAGTATTAATAAAGCCAACCATCGACTTCACTGCTTTATATCGCTGTGCCAGTTTCGCCCCTGAAGCCAATCGTCTTTTGTATTCCTTTTCCCCTACTGATTCCACATAATCATACTTCGGCTGTGTGAAATAGGTAATTACCGAACTGGCAACTTGTGCCAGCCCCGCTATTGCAAAACCCCACGCTGCTGCCATTTATATCTCCTCCTCAAGAAAAGGTGGTTCTTTAGTATCAGTCGTTTCTGAATCACTCGGATAAGTAGTTTCTGTATCTAAGTCTATATCAACACTTGTATCAATTCCAAGATAGTCAGATATTGATGTTTTATCTGAATCATAAGAAAGAACCCATGAAGCAAAAGCAGAACGGTGTTGCGGGTTTGTAGGATTAAATTCGGATATATCATCATCAATATCAAGACCAGCTAATTCTTCTGACAAATCCCAACTCAAGAAACCACGAGTTATTTTGTCTATCATGTTATTCATGCCATCCACAAGAGCATTATTGCCACCCTTGTACTTGTCAGTATCCTCATCATATACTCCAAAAATAAACTGACTCATTTCGGGGCTTGCGAATATCATATCCATTATTTGCAACTGAGAACCAAGTTGAGTCCCTTTCCTGTCTTCCGCCATGCCTCCAAGTATTTGAGACGCATACCAATGCTGTTCAGCAGTCGAGATGCCAAAGGTTTCAAGGTCAGCCCTGAGCCCTGCAAAGTACGTTGATAGCTGCGCTTCAGTAGTTATCTCTAACGCTTTTGCCTGATATTGCAACGTAGCAAGCGTGACCTCTTTTGTGGTAGTTGCATCAAGCACGTCTCGCTCTTTATAATAGTTAATCATTTGCGCTGCTGTTTCCTTGTCTGCTTTCTTGGTAAGATTAAGCATCCTGACATCATGTATAATCTTGTTAGTCCATACTTCTCTTGCTTGTCCGGCGTCAAGATATTTTTCTTCTCTCAACCAATCTACCCATGCTTCAGCCTCTTCCGCATCAGCCAAATTCATTGCGTCAATTTCATCCATCTTATTCAGATGCGCCTGTTCAATAATATCTTCTTCCTGTTCCCTATCAAGCAAATTCTCGCTACGCAGGTGTTTAAGATTTTTCTTTAAGCTATGCCTTGTAGTCTTATCCTGCATATAAGCAACCTTGAACTGTCCTGCTATTTGAGCATCGACAATAGCTTTACTATGTTTCCTTGTAAGATTACCCTCCGAAATCTGAGTTTTAAGGTCTTTTACCAGTCTCTTCCAAAGTGCGGTATTATTTGCATCAACGATATTCTCTGCACTCGTTAGCTGAGCCTCAACAATATCAGCCGCAGCTTCCCTCGTAAGCAAACCCTCATCAACCTGCGTTGTAAGAGTTTCTGTGAGCCTATTCCATTCAGCGGTA
>JAYEFL010000197.1:0-2748 GCA_034658635.1 Bacteroidota bacterium
TTCATATTTTGGTTGCGGTACATTGTTTTGGGTACAAAACGCTCTCATTTTCGCTTTATCCGTATAAAGCGCAGCATTCTTTTTTCCAAGTGAAGGTAAACCTAGTTGCTCAGCTATATATGCTACAGTTGGCATAGCTATATCTGTTTGCTCAGACAATACAGCGCCTATTTTATACTTATGGGCGATCGATAGGCATTTCTCGGTGTCGAGGATATCGACTACTTCTGAATAATCAGAGTATTTAAACGCAGGAGAGTCATCATATAGATTGACCACTAAAGTTTTATATCCCATTTTTTTAATTTTCTGGACGATTGGGATCTGCCATGAACTACCGGCAATAACCATTATAATTTTGTCATTCATAGTGTTCGAATTATTTGGCATGATAGATCTACATATTAACAATTATACTCGTTTGTAATCATAGCTCAATCTTTATCCCTGCATTTCAATAGGATAGGAGCGTTACTTTGCATACAATCTACATGTTTCGTTGCATTCATTCGTTAGCTTTTACGAATTATATTTAGTATTCTTTTAATGCTACTTCTGTCAAGTCCTGGATAAATTGGTAAACACAAAATTTGATTAGTTATCTTTTCGGCAACTGGAAGGTTTCCCGGTTTGGCAGTTTCCAGCTCATTATAGGTTGGAAATTGACTGATCAAGGGATAAAAATAACGTCGTGCTATAATATTATTTTTTCTTAGTTCGTCATGAACTCTATCGCGACTTGCCCCATATATTTCTTCATCAATAAGGATGGGGAAATATGGATAAGAGTGTTTCACTCCTTCTAAATCATCAAGAAATCGTATCCCTTTGACGCTGGTCAATTCATTTCGATATAATTCGGTAACATGTTTTCTGTTTTCAATTGCTTTATCAACATATTTTAATTGTAGCAGCCCTAAAGCTCCTTGGAATTCACTCATTTTGCCGTTTATACCAGGACCAACCACAGTGACTTCATCAGCAAATCCAAAATTTTTGAGAAAATCAATTCTTTTTTTCATCGCTTTATCGTGACTTATAATTGCCCCTCCCTCAAAAGTTGTAAATACTTTTGTCCCATGAAAACTGAGAATGGATAGATCACCATAATTAAGCACAGATTGCCCATTTATTTCAACTCCAAATGCATGAGCTGCATCATAGACTACTTTTAACCCATAAATGTCCGAAAGATAGTTTATGCGTTCTACATCGCAGGGATTGCCATAAATATGAACAGGCATTATGGCTGTAGTATTCGGTGTTATTGCCGCTTCGATCTTCTGAGGATCAAGATTCATTGTGACTGGATCGATATCAGCAAATACTGGTTTAATACCATTCCAATGCAATGCATGAGTTGAAGCAACGAAGCTATAGGGCGTCGTAATAACTTCTCCTCGTATATTTAATGCCTGAAGAGCAGAAATTAACGCTAAAGTTCCATTCGAAAACAGAGATACATATTCTACACCAAGATATTCAGCTAAGGCAGTCTCAAGCTGCTGATGAAAATGTCCATTATTAGTTACCCGCTTACTTGACCATATTTCTTCAAGATATGGGATAAATTCACTGAGTGGTGGAAGTGACGGTTCAGTGACATAAACTACTTTTCTTGGATTTCCAGATTTTTTTTTCTGCTGATCATTGTTTTTCGTATTACTAGTCATATCCATATTTTCTTCGTGAGAATAGGTTTACATTTCTTATAATTGGCTGCCTTCTATTGTATGCTTTTTTAGCTTATTTTTGCCACCTAACATCCTCACAAACCGCATCAAACCACTCCCCCGTTGTGGCTTTGGCTCATCTACATCAGGATTTAAGCCAAGATATTGTTGTGCGAGTTGTCGATAATTCTGAGCCAATTCGGAGCGGGGGTGTTTGAGACCTATAATTTCCCGTTTTGCATAAGTATCCAACAGTCTATCTCGGTCGGCAACCACCGATCCCAGAAATTCTGAGGTAATCTTGAAAACTGAATTTTGATTTACATGCTCATTGATGGTTTTCTTCAAAGATTTATACAAGTTGGAACCATGTCTTTGATTATTTACCTGATTGAGGATAAACCAAGAGGCGTAAGTATATTCTTCAACTGTTTTAGCAGTATTCTTTGCCATTTTACTATTAATCTCAATGAATCTCATGAATGCTGCCTTGGCTGCGGCATACCCTGAGATGATATCGTTAGGTGTGGTTACAATGAAGGAATCGTCAGCCACCAAGGAAAAGTCCACCACATGCCGGGTAATCCCCGCACCGAGGTCAAACGGGAGCAGATCGTAGTCAAATGCTATCTTCTGGATGTATCTAAAGAATCTCTGCTTTTGAGACCAGGTCATATTTGCCAGCTTAAATTCACCACATTCCCCAGAAATAAAATGGAATCCAAAGTCTGTTTTAACAACCAGATCTTTTAATTCCTTCTCCTTATTGAAAAAGTTATACAAGGTGTGTTCGGGAAAGATCTTGAGTTTGTTGGAAACATCAGCATTTCCAAGATCCAGATCAAAAAGTAATGTTTTCAATCCCATACGGGCAAACTGGTGGGCCAATTCTATGGAAACCGTGGTTTTACCTACCCCCCCCTTATTCGAGATCACTGAGAGGATATTACCCCGAAGGGACACTTGATTAGACTTCTCTGATACCAACATACGTTGGTAGATGCCTTGCTTGATCAGAGCAAGTTCATGCTTTAATCGTTTTGTTTTGATGGAATAATATGTGGTATCATAGCCA
>JAYEFL010000198.1:0-2744 GCA_034658635.1 Bacteroidota bacterium
CGAAAAAATCGCCTACAGCGACACTTGGGGCAAGGGCGCAGTCAATGTGGTGGATATCTTCGGCAACGACACGATGACAATTGTCGAGGTGACGATATGAGCACAATGGATTTTAATTCCCTCGAATTCGAGGGGTTTAGATGATCCTAATTATGGCGAATTCGCCGTAATTGCAATTTAACCGGAGATCGGGTCGAATTCGACAAGTTTAAAAATGAGGCAGGAGCAAACTATTTTGTCCTCTCTCCCAAAAAGTGGATCGAGAAAACAAATGCCATAGGCCTGATTTCTAAATCGGGATGATATGGCGGCACGTATGCCCATAAAGATATTGCGTTCGAATTTGCCTCATGGATTTCCATTGAGTTTAAGTTTTATCTAATCAAAGATTCCCAACGGCTGAATAAAATCGCCATCCAGCAGATGAGGATATTGACGGATGATTCGGGAATGAAGGCTGGAAGAAAAGGTATGTTGGGTATTGGCTATGCGGATGTTGAGGCACCGTTGAAGGAAGAAGCGAGATTGAATGCGCTGATCGCTGAGAATTTGGGGAAGGTGAAGATTAAATAAAAAAGATATGAAAATCTGATGAAAATTGAGGTTAAAAATGGGTAAGCCATTAAGTCCTGATAATGATTACGTTAATTTTTTTGCTGAGGTCAAGGAACGGATACGCCGTTCCCAATATGAAGCCCTAAAAGCTGTCAACAAAGAATTAATACAGCTTTACTGGGATATTGGACGGATGATTGTCGATAAGCAGCAAGAGCTTGGCTGGGGAAAATCGGTTGTAGAGCAGCTTTCAAAAGATATTCAGGAGGAATATCCGGGAATTCAAGGGTTTTCTGGCCGAAACCTCTGGAATATGAGATTTTTTTATTCTGAAATTCAGCAAAATTAAAAACTGCAACCATTGGTTGCAGAAATCAGCTGGACAAATAACATCCTGATTCTGACCAAATGCAAAGACCCTCTGGAGAGGGAATTTTATATGTTGCATGTCAGGAAATTCGGCTGGACCAAGGATGTCCTGATTCATCAGAGTGAAAACAAAACCTATGAAAAGTACCTGATGAATCAGACCAACTTTGACCAGACCCTGCCTGAAAATTACAAACATCAGGCAAAGCTGGCGGTAAAAGACCATTATACCTTCGATTTTCTGGAGCTGGCAGAAGAACACAGCGAACATGAACTGGAACAGACCCTGGTGAAGAATATCCGTAAATTTCTGATTGAAATGGGCGTTTGGTTTACCTTTGTGAGCAACCAGTTCAGGCTGAAGGTTAAAGAAGATGATGAAAATGATGCGATTGGCATTATTGTATGTAAAAGCAAAGATAAAACAGTTGTGGAATATTCTCTCAAAACAACCACTCAGCCGATTGGCGTGGCAACTTACAGCACCTCGCCTTACCTGCCGGAAGAATACAGCAAATATCTGCCTGCGCCGGAAGTGATTGCAGAACGACTGGCTATTGTTAAGGATTTGTTTGAAGATGAAGGATAGATGGCTGGAAACGGAGTTTGAGGAGCAGTTGAAAGAGAAAGCGAGATTAAATGCGCTGATTGTTGAGAATTTAGGGAAGGTGAAGATGATATAAGCGGAAGTGGATTGGTTAAAAATGAAGATTTTATGCTTCAAATTTATAATGCTGAATTCAATCGTTTGAGATCACAGATTGTGACTTCAAACAATAATCTAAACTTGAAGTCGCAAAATGCGCCCATAGAAAAATGGGAATCTTTAAGGTCGCAAAATGTGACCATAGAGACCAGGTGTGAAAACTTGAAGGGGATGAAGTGATGGGTGAGTGGAAGGAAAAATCTCTTTCTGATTTGGCAATTCTCTACAACGATAGTTGGAAGGTTGGTGATGAAGAATGCCCCTATATTGCCTTGGAACATATTGAAGAGAGCAAACTAAGATTAAATGGAATTGGTCATTCCGATATTGTTGCGAGTAACAAGTACCGCTTCAACGAATATAACTTTCTCTTTGGAAAATTGCGTCCATATTTCCGAAAAGTTGTAAAACCGCAATTTAGTGGAATCTGTTCTACAGATATTTGGGTGGTGGGTGCTTGTGGTGAAACGGATTTAACTTTCCTGTTTTATCTATTTGCAAATCAAGAATTTGTTGATTTGGCTTATTCTGGATCATCAGGTACAAGAATGCCGCGGGCTGATTGGAAATTCATGAAAGATACTGTATGGCTCATTCCATCAGATATAGAAGAACAGCGCACCATCGCCTCAGTCCTTTCCAGCCTCGACGACAAAATAGACCTGCTCCACCGCCAGAACAAAACCCTCGAAGCCATGGCGGAAACGCTTTTCAGGCAGTGGTTTGTGGAGGAAGCGCAGGAGGATTGGGAGGAGAACCCGTTATCATTTTTCGGTGAAATTATATGCGGAAAAACACCATCAAAGAAAATTCACAGTTATTTTAATGGAAAAATTCCATTTATAAAAATTCCTGATATGCACGGAAATATTTTCCTTTTTGAAACCACTGACAGTTTAACTGAAGAAGGAAAATTATCTCAATCTAATAAAACGCTACCACCAAAATCGATATGTGTAAGTTGTATAGCAACTGTTGGATTGGTTTCCATAAATGCAAAAGAAAGTCAAACTAACCAGCAAATTAATTCAATAATACCCCAAAAAGATTATTACCGTTACTTTTTATATCTCACCATGAAGTCATCTTATGATTTACTTCATTCAATGGCAAG
>JAYEFL010000199.1:0-2733 GCA_034658635.1 Bacteroidota bacterium
TATCGAGAGAAAATGGACCTTGCCGATACGGAATTGGGGTATGATCTTGCAACAATTTTTGATTAAATTTGAAGATAGATGTAGAATATGAATTTAGGCGTTTACACAAAGTATTCTAAAGACCCGACATTCAGTAACAATATGGCACTATCCCTTTTTGAAAACTTGAAAATATCCTATAACTTTATATCGCGTGAGAACTACTATCAATCCATAAAAATCTTTAGTCCACAAACTATGAAAAAGAAACCCATCGAACTATTCTATCGAATTTTAGTTTTAACTATTTTGAGTCTAATTGTTGGTGCTTGCTCAGATTACGAGTACAACGACCCGCCTGAAGATTTGAATCTGGACTCAAACCTTTATGGTACCTGGTCTTACACTAATGATGATGGAACAGCTTCATGGACTTTTAATAGCGACGGAACCTGTATCCAAAGCCTCTACGGTACAAATTATGATTGGAAATGGGAGATTGAAAGTGGACAATTAAAATTATTTGTAGATTCAGGAATCCCAGCCTATAAAACTTACAAAATTGAGGGAAATCTATTGTATTTCTGGGCTGAATCAATTTCAGACTGGGCAATCCCATTCACCAAACAGTGATAACTCGATGGAAAAAATTAATCCACCCGAGGCAACAAATTGATCCACCATGGTAGGTTAACTCTCCACTAAAATAAAACCGCATAAACAGCAGTAGAATACCCTGAAAATATCCCGTATCCGTTTTCAATATTACTGTAAATCTGAACAGGTTCAGCAAAGGGATCACTTACAGCCTTATAATAATCATCAATGGATTTCTTGTAGAAATAACCAGCTCTTTGAAAAGAAGTTAATTCAATATAGTATTCCCTTCCCTTTCGAGCCGACCAATCACTAAAATTAATCTTCACCTGATAGTCTTGTCCGTCGAAAATCAAATCACGCATTAACAAATAGGTAGAATTATCTTCGTCATTCTCAATCGCAGAATCATCGCTGGAAATTCTTAACTGCCTTTTTTCAACCCAACTTACAAGTGAATCTTCATACTCTGAATAAACACTATCATAGTAAAAAACCGACAAAGCATAATAATTCTCTGTGTTGGCCGGATCTGTAAACAGGATATTGAAACTGCCTTCTACATTTCCTCCATAAATAATTCTGTCTCTTTGATCAACCCATTCATGAAATGAGGAATCTCTGATTAAAACCGAAACATCGGAAATCGGAATCTGTTGAGGAGTAATTTCTTTGGCATATAAAACCTTCTCAAAATCTGGTGAGGAGACTTTAATGGAATATTCCTGACCTGTTTCAGGCAAATTATTTTCTGTGCTGTACCAGCCATTAAGATTCTGTTCAGTAAGGGTTTCAATCAAGAGATCGCCCTTGAATAGCTTAACTGTAGCATTGTCAATGAGCTTCAATTTAGCATTATCCAGAACAGACAAACTTTTGCTCACCTGAAATTCCCAGGCACTGCCCTCGCTAAAGGAACAGTTGACAACAAGCTGAGAAGGACGTAGCGGAAAATCATCAATTTTCTCAGTGGTCTCACAGGCTACAAAGCTAAAGAGGGATAAACAGGATACTATAATCAGATGCTTGGTTTTCATGATAGCAATGTTTAAAATTTAAAACTATAAGTTATGGAAGGGATGAATGGAAATAAACTCACCCTGCGAAGAGCACGATTTCCCCGGCTATCCCATCCAATATAATAGTAAAAGGGATTCTTCCGATTGTATGCATTGTAAACACCAAGTGTCCATGTAGACTCTCCCCATTTTGTCTCAGTTGTTTTTTGTGCGCTCACATCCAGGCGATGATAATCGGCTGCACGTATAGAATTCCGCCCGTCTAAATGCTGGATTTGTCCTGAAAAAGGACCAGCAGATGGATCAGAAAAAGATCCTGAACCACCAAAAAAGCCCCAATAGCCAATATGATCACCAAAATACCTCTCTGTTGCAAGTGTATGTGCAGTACCTGTTCCATAGACCCAGCTGACAGAGAAATCCCACTTATCATTCAAGGGACCACTTAGCACAACTGAAACATCGTGTCGCCTGTCGTATTTATACGGAAAGACTTTCCCCTCATTAATATTCTCAAACTGCCTGTTGGTCCATGACAATGTATAGCCCACAAAGCCGGTCAATTTGCCCAGTCTCTTTTCAAAAAAGAGCTCACCCCCATAAGACCATCCCTCGCCCATCTCAACCTTATCTTCCCATTCTGCATTCATTCCCATAAAAGAAGCTCCGTCTTTATACTCAATGAGATTATCCATTGTCTTGTAATAACCCTCGATCGACAAGCGATACATGTCGGTGAAAGTTTTAGCAATACCAAAGGCCACCTGATGCGACTTTTGCGGCAAAATATTATCAGTGGCCGGCACCCATAAATCGGTGGGCAAGCCAATATTGTTATTTGTTAGCAAATGGATGTACTGCTCCATTTTAGAGTATGAAGCTTTCACTGACCAAGTCTCATTTAACATGTAACGAGCTGATATTCTTGGCTGAAGCGACTGGTAATACTTCTTATTCACCAAAAAGCCAGAATAGTGCAATCCGATATTGGCTTTGATCCTAGTCGAGATCTCATAATCATCCTCCACATAAAGAGAGAATTCATCGGCATGAATATTCCGTTCTCCCATCGTAGTATCAATATCTCCCACCTCCAGATTCTTCATTTTAAAAACTGAGGCTCCGGGCTTAAAGGTAT
>JAYEFL010000200.1:0-2732 GCA_034658635.1 Bacteroidota bacterium
AGCAAATATTACAGGAATAGCAGCCGGAATGCCAGCAGTTCTCATCAGAATAAACTGGCAGAACTATTTTGGAATATATTATTGGATTATTGATGACTTTGAATTAGTGGAAGCATACGATAATGACCTTCGAATACAAAATATTGACATTCAGTGGGATGACTTGGATGTTGGAACTGAGGAAGGATTCAGTTATATGTTGCCGATTAGCCAATTAATAGACGGACATGGCTTTCATTTGCTCGAATCCACAGTAATTAATATGGGAAAGAATCTTCAAACTGATATTAAGCTAACTCTAAATGCAGTAAAGAACGGCCAAATTGAATATACTGATGAAAAATCAGTTTCTTTTCTTGATACTGAATGGGAAGAAACCGTGCTGCTGGATGGTAAATTCATTCCTAATAGAGAATTTGGAAAATATGAAATCACCTTCAATTGGACACAGGCTGAAGAAGAAAGCTATCCTGATGATAATTTAAAAACTCTATCCTTTTTAATAACCGATTCCGTTTATTCACGTGCAGATGATACAGCTGATTATCCATTTTCTTACAGATATGCAGAAGACGAACCTGGCTTGAATGCTATTGTTGATCATTTTATCGGATCGAAATTCCCCATATATGGCGACTGTGAGATTGATGGAGTTTCGGTTTTTCTTATGGGTGGTTTGGCAGATGGACTAATCCATTTTCGTTATGTTGCTTTTGTTGAGGTCAGAGATGATGAGACTGAAGAAATTATCGATCGTAAATTACTCCTTACTTCAGAATTAGTTGATCTGGATTCTTCTATGTTCAATCAGTGGATATATTTGCCATTTGATAAAGATGGAGAATCAGAATTTGTCTCATCCAAAACTGTTCTCTATGCTGGAATTCAATATAGTGATTATCATCCTGATAAAATGACAAGGAGGAATCAGGGTTTGACTATTGGGGCTGATAATTCCAGCCCTAACCATGATCCCAGGTCAGTTGGTTCATACCGCACATCTTCTTGGGATGGCTCTACTTATATAACTGAGAGGAATTTAATGGTCAGGTTATTAATTAATGACCATACAGACTTATCTGGGCGGGACAATGTATTAAACAGCCCATTTACTCTTCAACAAAACTACCCAAACCCATTTACTGAGGAGACAAATATCTCATATACTTTAACCCAGCCAAGCTCGATAGATATTGTGATTAGAGACATAACTGGCAAAACTGTAATGGTGATAAATGAAGGAATGAAACCCCCTGGCGAGCATTCTGTCTCATTAAAGGCGATGGAATTAGGAGCTGGTATTTACACTTACACAATTATTGCAGGTGATTTTCAGGAAACTAAGCAGATGATTATCAGTAAATAGGGCTGTTAAATATTCTCCAGTTCACAACCTGAATTCCATTGCTCCTGTTTTGGGTTTCGTCACCTGCGTACAGAACTGTTCCCTTATTAATTTTTGCAAGTCTTAACCAGTAAATTAGATTTTTAAAGTAGTCAGAATTAATGGTTTGGGATGATTTGATTTCGATCGGGAAAAGCGAATCTGCCTTTTCAAGAATAAGGTCAACTTCATGTCCGGTTTTATCACGCCAGTAAAACAGGCTGCCTGAATATGTGCTAAATGATAACTTTTTCATCTCTTCAGAAACCACCATTGTTTCGAAAATGCTTCCTTTTAATGGGTGATATTTTAATTGGTTGATATCCTTAATCCCTAATAATGAACTTACAATTCCCGGGTCAAAAAAGTAAAGCTTTGGCCTCTTGACAATCGTTTTATTGAAGTTTTTATGATGAGGTTTGAGTAGAAATATGATATAACTGGCCTCAAGAACTGAGATCCATGATTGAACAGTTTTTACATCAACCCCACAAACATTAGAGATTGCGGTCAGGTTTAATTCTTGAGCTGTGCGTCCGGCCAGTATACGCATAAAACGTTCAAACTGAATTAAGTCAGTAATGTTTTTTATCTGTCTTACATCTCTCTCAATATAAGTGCGAATATAACTGGGATACCATTCAGCCGGCTCAAGTTTTTGATCAAAAACCGGTGGATAAAAGCCGGATAGAATCAATTCGTCATCTGATTGTTTGTGCTTATACTTGCTTAACTCAGAGTAGGTGAATGGCAGAAGATTTATATGGGCCACCCTCCCCGCTAAAGTCTGGGAAATATTTTGTTGTAATAACAGATTGTTTGATCCTGTGAGAATGAACTGTCCTTTTGCAGTTGAATTATCAAGAATCTCCTGCAAATAAGAGAATAATTCAGGAACGCGTTGAACCTCATCCAGAATGGCACCATTGGGTAAGTTCGCCAAAAAACCCTGCGGATCTTCCAGAGCGAAAAATCTGCTCTGAGGATTCTCAAGTGATATATAATCTTTGTCTGGAAATAAGGCTTTTACTATTGTGGTTTTCCCAGATTGACGAGGACCAGTAAGCACCACAGCCTTAAATGAATT
Source organism: Bacteroidota bacterium (assembly GCA_034658635.1). GTDB lineage: Bacteria > Bacteroidota > Bacteroidia > Bacteroidales > UBA12481 > JABHCC01. Next base: position 2,472 of record JAYEFL010000200.1, read on the forward strand.
AGCTAGTTTTAAAAGCCTGTTTTCTATTCCTCGATTTATCATAGAACAAAGATATGGAATAATATGGAATCAGACTCCATAATATTCCATAAAATTACAAATTCCTGATGGGGTTTTATGAGCTAGAAAGTTGAGTTGACAATTCCGTGACATGATCTGTGCTATGCTGAAGAGTGACTTGCTAATTCCCAAAATATTCCTTAGCATTAAGAAAGCAATCCTGCCGAATCAGCATGATACGAATATTCAGTATACTTATCC
>JAYEFL010000201.1:0-2696 GCA_034658635.1 Bacteroidota bacterium
TGCATTAACTGTGTGATCAGATCTGGGTGTATAGTATCTCTCTTCAATATTCATTCGAACTTCTCCCCAAGAATTGGCAGAAGGCCAGAAATAGTACATATCGTTTATGATCCCTTCTTCTCCTGACCCCCCAAATATAAAGAAATCTTTTTCTTGTCCGCATACTCCATGATTGTGTCGGCGAGGAGGAGGGTCATAGGGCACTTCTTCTTCATATTCATTATCCTCATTAAATATCCAAACATCATTTAGCTGGGGTCCTGCCTTCATGGCTTTTAGAATGCCATCCTCATTCCCTTGTCCCCCGAAGATGTAGATCAGACTATCAATCACAACCATGGAATGACCCTGGCGTGGAACAGGCCAGTTGGTGCTTTGGCTAAAAAGAGTATTGACTGAAAGTGACAGCACTATCAGACTGATAATTGATGTTTTGTAGTGCATAGTGGTTTTGCTTTAGGTTTGTCTAAAGGTACGAAAACAGGAAATAGAAAATAGAAAATAGAAAATAAGGCGAGGAAATAAAAATAATAAAGTCCATATTACTTCCGAAAGACGAATGACGAAAGACGAAAGACGAAAGACGAAAGACGAATACCCTAAACCCCAATCCCATAAACCAGCTTCACAATCAGTTGGGTTGATTGATAAAGCCAAAATCGTTCTTCAATTGGTTTGGCCATATTGTTTTTCAGGACGAGGCATATAGTCAGCTCCAAACCTGTAATATGAAATTCCATTACGCGGCACAAACCCGAGTGAAGGATCAAAAGATTCGCCGAGTCGATAATACGTAAAAGCAATATCCCACAAATCATTAGGGTAATCAATTTTAAACCCAACTCCTGAGCGATCTCCTTCCAGATCAGTCCTGTTGGTCATTAATCCCCAGGCACCACTTTGGAAACAGACCGACTTGAAGAGATTGAATTTAATGGGGAAGTTCTGAAACTCGAAGTTGCACCAATTCAGGTAAGCCCCGGAGGACCGGTTCGAATTGAAGCTATTGGAGATTATAGAGAGGAAATAGTGCTTAAGAAATAGAAATTATTACTTATGGCTGGGGAACACTGCGAAGGCTCCTAATTGGAGAACACCAATGTACAACACCTCTGCACTGCTTTTGTGATCTATAATGGGATGAACCTTATAACTTTTGGTATCTGACATATATTGTAAAACGTTCATAATCCAAACGTTTGAGTGCGGTAAATGAGCATAACTGAGCCCTAATTCAACTGTATCTCTAAACGGAACATTGTCAGGTGTAAACAAAACCCACTTTGGTTCAAAGTCGGGATAATCCTCTCTCTCAAAAATAACATCCGGGTGATAAATAGACATCGTAACAGTGATATCCCTAACGGCGTTTGGTGGAAAGTATATTGAACACCCATAAACATCTGATTCCTCATCTATTTCGATCAACCAACCTCCATTATCATCAAAAGTAGCCATATTACCCCAATAATAATCCCCAACATCATCGCTATAATCAAAAAAATAATCGCCATTTTCATCACAGCTATTGCTGAATAACAAAACAGACACAAGAATCATTGTGATTGGTATAGTCCGAAACTTCAAGAATTTGTTCATGACAGGTGGTTTAGAAGGTTAACATACTGATCCTCAGTATAAAGATAAATAAATCTGATCAATGTTACAAATTACCAAGGAAATATCTGTTCTCTCACTAACACCAGTGTTATTTATGTTCCCTGCAACTCATTGATTACTTGTATTTAAAGTGCTCTTTTCGTGGTAAAATAAGTAACTATATCGGACTGTTTACCTTTATCATAATTCCCGTATTCCTGATTATCGGGCTTGTGCTAATTCCGATCGGGATGATTGTTCTATGTTCGCTACATAAACACAGCAACTGGAGACACTACTATTTATATTGATGAAGAAGCCGGTATCAATCTGGCTGAAGTTCCGCTGGATGACCTCAGGACAATGGACTGCATGGATTGCCATAACAGACCATCGCACAATTACAATACACCCCAGACTATTGTTGACGACGCAATGATTGCCAATACAATTCCGAAAACACTTCCGGGAATTAAAGCAATCTCGATGGAGATTCTTGCTGAGGAATTTGACACACGCGAACAGGCTGATTCTACTATTGAAGCAAAGATTAATGAATTCTATCTTGACAATTACCCGGAGGTAATGGAAACAAAAAAAATCCAGGTTGATCAGGCTATTGCCGGCCTTATAGAGGGATACTCCCAAAATATTTTTCCTGAAATGAAAGCCAGTTGGGCTGTGTATCCAGATCAGATTGGTCATATAGTTTACAATGGCTGTTTCCGCTGTCATAACGATCGCCATGCTAATGAAACAGGCAAAGTAATATCAAAAGATTGTGACCTCTGTCATAACATTTTGATGCAAGGCCCTGCAGGCGCAGAAGAAGTTGCACTATTCAATGAACCCCTGGAATTTAAACATCCTGAAGATATTGGAGAAGCATGGAAAGAGATGCTGTGCAGCGACTGTCATAGCGCGCTATACTAAGGGAAGGAAATAGGAAATAAAAAATAGAAATTAAGGCTAGGATTAGGATTAGGATTAGAAAAGACTTAGCAATTTATTTGTCTGGTGCTACTTTGCCAACAATGCTTTTCGTGTCCACTGCTTATTATCTACCTTAAGTTGTATGAAATAGACTCCGCCGGGCA
>JAYEFL010000202.1:0-2693 GCA_034658635.1 Bacteroidota bacterium
CAAAAGAATGAATATTCCAACCTTTCAATGACTTTTTATACAAGGAAGACTCGTATCCTGATATCATAACGAATAAGGATCAGAGATCCTGGTAAACGACCTCTCCCTGACCTAACCATTTGAAATCACTACATGGCAAATTCTCATAATTTCGTGTGCATTTCATATTCTGCAAAATATAACCTATTGAAATCATTGGAGGTGGAAATGTATTTTTGATGTTGACAAATAAAAACTGAAAAGTTATTGTCGGATCATGATTGTCAAGACAGAAAAAATTGGTGACTTATCCGTATGGACTGAGCGAGATCCGAATGGAAAAATCACAGTTTCGGTTTATTTCGAGTATCGTCCTGTCGTCAGTTTCAATCCTGCGAAAATAAACGAAAAAAGACTTGCCGCCGTGCAACTTGTCGAACTCGGTTATTGCAAAAACCGGGTTGCCGGCAAAATCTGTGGATTTCATCGCAATACGGTTGGCAAACTGCTCCGTACCAAAAGACTTTTAGGTATCGAGGCTATATTTGAAGATAACCGTGGCCCCAAGGCTCCCTGGAAATATATCAACGGTATCCGAAAAACCATCAAGAGACTCATCCGCGAACATCCTGACTGGACCGACCAACAGGTTGCAGATACTGCGGCAAAGCAGATTGAAACAACCATTTCCAGAAGTGCTGTAGCTCGTATCAGGGTGGCGGATCAAGATGCGACAACCGAAAAACCGACAAAGCACGATCTGGAACAACTGGCTAAAATCGCTGATAATATTGATCTTAAACAGCACGATGAACGACAGCTTTCTTTCAACTTCGGAGTTGATTCCACATTCAAAAAACAGGTGGATGAATTTGCTGACGAGGATATGCCAAAGCCTCAGACCGAAACAGACAAAGTACTCCTGGATAACCTTCAACAAGGACAACGCAATGTTTTTGCCGGCATGCTTTTCAACCATCTGTTTTTAGATCATATCAAGTTTCGGGAAGCCTTTAATCCGCCCTCTTCCGGCAATAAAATATATGAGGATTATGAAGTCATGGAAGCGATCCTTTTCGGATTGAATATCGGGCTGCCATCCGTAGAATCTCATAAGCTGGTGAACAGTCAGGACATGGGTCTTTTGCTGGGACGAACCCGCTCACCTGATGAAGCCACTATTCGATTGCGTTTAAATCAAATGGCGGAGTTTGCACCTTCAGAGAACTTGATAGATTATTTTGCCAACCTGTTTCTATCATTGGGGTTCATCAATCCGGAGGTGTTTTTCATTGATGGACACTTCCTTCCTTATTACGGGCTCAAGGTTTTGTCCAAAGGTTATCATACCGTCAGGCGAATTGTAATGAAAGGCAATGAGATTTATGTTGTCAGCGACCTTGATGGAAAACCTTTATTTTCAATTACCGAAGGGTGTGATATTGATTTCAGACCGATCATCATAAGAGCGGCCGACAAGATAATCAGCTTGGGTATTGACCGACCCATTCTGGTTTTTGATCGCGGTGGTTATGGTGTTCACTTTTTCAGTCAATTATCCACAAAGGCAGACTTTATAACGTGGGGGAGGTATCTCAAAAAGGATGAATTAAAAGACCTGGAGTATACAAGCTGCTTGATGTTTAATGGAAAAAAATATCATATTGCCGAAAAAACAAAACTGATTCGTGAATCAATTTCCACTGCTGTCAAAGATGGCAGAACAGAAGCAACTTCGACAGAGATACGGATGGTTGTTTTCAAGGAGTTGGATAAGGATAGGCCGGTGGCAATCTATACCAGCAATCATGAAAAGCCTGCCCCTGATATTGCAGCATATATGCTTTCACGATGGGGAGAATCCGAGAACTTTTTCAAAGAGATGATGTCCCTGTACAACTTCAATTATCATCCCGGCTATGATCTTAAAGAACTTGAGGAACAACCCCTCATCGACAATCCCGAGGTTAAAAAAATCAAAAAGATGATCAAGGGAATCAAACAAAAGATGGGGCAATTGGCGCTTGCCAAACAACAAACAGAGCTGAAAGCACAAAAAGATCTTCGTGTTGAAAAAAAATTAACCGATATCCAGAGAAAGATAGATGAATATAACGAAGGACTAAACGGGTTTCAGATGGCAATGAAGGAACTGCCTGACAAGATATCAATAATTGAAGCACTGCAAGGCAGACCCATGAACAAAGCGGATCTGGAGAAAAAGAAGCTCTATGATATGATGCAAATGGTCGCTTTCCACTCGCGCGAGCATCTGGTTGGCTTGTTCCGTTCATGTTATGATGACCCCAGAGATGTGAAGCAGATTCTTACAAAAGTCACAAAACTTCCCGGTTATGTCAAGTTAGTCGGGAAAACGCTTGTTGTTCTTTTGGATTGGATAGAGGACAAAAAGCACCGCAATGCAGCAACAAAGTTTTGCCACTTGATAAACAGCATGTTGCCCAAATTGAGAGGTCGCATGGAGTTCAATTTATATTTCCGAATTTCCTCGATCCCCCAAGGAGGCTCTGCCAAAAATCGATGCACAATTTAAATTGAGAAAAAATGTCATTTACTATGATGTCTGAAATATAGGATAGCGCTTTTTCCTCGCTTTTCTTAGATACGGAGGATCACAATAAACCAATTCCTTTCCGGTGAAATTATAACTTTCGAGGTAACGAATAGCATCGCCATGGGTTAATTCGAAATCA
>JAYEFL010000203.1:0-6806 GCA_034658635.1 Bacteroidota bacterium
CTATCATGTTACTGCTCTTCCAGTTAGCCAGATAAGTGGTAGGGTGGGGATGCTTAAAGGGGCGATTACAGATACCTTCTTCATTGTTGGATTATTAATACTACTTGTATTACTTGCAGGATTATATATGTACAAAAAAAGCCTGCAAAGAAAAATAGCAAGCCGGGTTGATGTTGCAAGAAACAGAGCACACATTGAGGAGGTAACTTAAAAAAAAACAAACACACACGTTTAAAAACATTCAATCAATAACAAAAAGGTAGGTTTCTTTAATCAAAATAGATGGTGGCCAATATATTATGTATAAAAAAGATGGATGCAGCACTAGATGTGATACAAATCATTTGCTAGTGTCAAAACTACCAGCCCAAGGCCACCTCAATATGCAGAGATCATTCAGCAATTGCTTATCATATTTTCAATCACCTGACGGACTGGACGGAAAAAAACAATCCAGTACAATACCATATACAAAGGAGGTGAAAAGAAAATATGGAAAAAACAATTTTTAAATCAACTGCGATGACCGTTCTAGTCATCAGCGTGGTTTGTAGTGGGATGTTTATGTCTCAAGCTTTTGCCCCTACAAGTTATAATTTCACAGTAAGTGCTGCAGATATCTCCGTTGTTGGTGGAAACAGCCCAGTAGTCAACATTTATGTTGTTTCCACCTCTGCAACTCCATGGAGCACAAATTTTTCAGATGGAGTAGCTGGCAATGTTTATGCTTGTTTTGACGCGACACCAACAGGTTGGACAAGTTCTATGGAAGCTTTAACTGGAACCATACCATACGATACAGATTTTTGGATAGTCGTAGAAGTCAGTATCAATGGAACTGTTGGATATAACTCCACATCATCAGCGTGGGATCTTAGTTACGTCCATGCACAACTCACATGTACCGATCTTAGTATAAGCGCGGATACTGCAATGGAAGAAGCATGGATAGGAGCATCAGGCAGCTCTAGAGCAACCTGCAATTTCTGGTACAACAACACTGTTCAAGTTGGACATGGAGAAACTGTTGAAGTTACAGACCTAACAATCAAAGGTTTCTGGTAAGCAACCTCTATTCTCTAACCACGGGGGAAGGGTTTTCCCTCAATTTATTTTCTATTCAAAAGAAGAAGATGACAAAAAAAAGTAGAACATTCATTTCACTTTCTATATTATTAGTTTTAATCTGTCTTACGGTAGGTGTGCGTGCAGATCAACATGCAGAATTTACAATTAGTACCAATAAGGAAATTGTAGATATTGGTGAGGAATTTAACATTACTGTCTGGCTCGAGGGCAAAGACCATGCGATTGATGGTTTTATCATTCGTGAGATTTCATGGTCGCCTGACTGTCTTGAAGTTGTCAACATCTCCGCTGGTTGGTGGGATTGGCTTTGGGATGAGGGGGATAACTTTACAAGCCATATTGAGCAGATTCAAGCCGGTCAGAAATATAAGACCCAATTGAAAAAAGAGGCTTGTTTCATTTCATTCAAAGCAACAAACTCTGGGGAGTGCACGATCAGCATAGACGAAGCAGATGTAATTTCAGGAGGGCCATTAGTACCGTGTACAGTATCTCAAATCACGATAACAATCATGGGAGATGATCCACCTGAAGAGGATCCTGAAACGCCGACTAATCCTTTCATACCTGAAGAGGATCCAGAGCAACCCTTGGAGAACACATCAGATCCACCTCGCGACAACTCAAATGTAGATACTGGTTCCTTTGATTTTCATTCCGATGATATTGATGAAAGCACTGTTGATCCCGACCAGGATAATGAGGATAATGAGGATGAAGAGAAACCCATAATACCCTGGTTCAACATCTTAACCTTCCTAGCAATTGGGTCAGCTGTCTTAATTGGTATCGTGGTTTTTACAGTCAAAAATAAACAAAAAAAAGATCAACATTTAATTCCTAAGACCAAACAAAGTCAAGAACACAACACATATGGAACTTGGATAGATGGAAAGGACTAAGCGAAAAGAACTAATTCATCAACTGATGACTTTGCTGGTCATCAACATATTAGGGTTTACTATGGTAATCCCTGTCTTTACTAAGCAAGAACCTGTTTCTGCGGAAGATACTGGATGGAAACTCGCTACAAGTTATGGTGAGGATTATACTCAATGGGGTGACCCGAGTTATTTATTGACTGATGATGGTAATGATGCATGGGGCCGCACATCTGATAAAATCAATGAGGATTATTATGATTTCTCTCTTGATGTTCCAAGTGGTGCAACTATTCTTGGTATTGAGGTTAAGCTTGGCGATACATATGGTTTTAGAGAAGACTCCGCAGGGTTAGATGTTAAGCTATCTGGTGATGGCGGTTCAACTGAAACTTCTGCTTATTCACATACATTTGTAAGTGTGGAAACTTACATATATGGTGGAACTTCTGATTTATGGGGAACAACGTGGGATTCTGGCGAATTTACAAATGGTAATTTCAGGGTTCATCTTATTGCAACAACAACAAATATTGTATTCGCAGATTATATACAAGTAAATGTCACGTATGAGTTGCCTGATAATCTTCCTCCTCAGATTTCAACACCTAATCCGTATGATAATCAGCAGAATATTCCCGTTTCTCTTTCGGAATTGTCTATATATATTTATGATTCTGAAGGAGATGGATTTAATTGGACAATTGAAACTCAACCAAACATTGGCTCTAAGCATAACTGGACGTCTGAGGATACCAATAACACATATACTTGTTCAATTTCAGGTCTTTCTGATGCAACGACATATACCTGGTGGGTAAATGCAACAGATAATGCCTCGGATAATACAAGTAGCAATTGGACTTCAAGAGAGTATTCTTTTACAACTACCACTGCGTATTGTGATCTCCAGACGAATTCTCTTTCAGACGAATATTCAACATCTTCTGTAACGATTACTGCTAGTGAATTAGGTGGTCTTACTTCAGATTCTGCTGATTTGTATTATCGTTATTCAAAAGAGAGTTATCAGGATATTTTTGCAGAGAATAATCATGCTATAACAATTCAGACACCAGGAGTCTACAAGGATTTTGATTGGGGTTTTTATGCGGAAGAATGGGATTATGAGGTAGCAGATAGTGCCATGTTAGGTGAAGAATCAGATGTGCTGGTTGATGATGGTATCTTATTTGTGAGAACACAGCGTTCTGGTACAAATGGCGAAGCTAAACTATATGCTCTCTGGTCAGGAAATGGTACAGCCATATGGACAAAATCACTTCCTCATGAAGGTTATGCTGGTCTTAATTCAGATAGTGAACATTTATATCTTCCAATGACAAACGGTTCAGTTACTAATTGTGATGGTGGTATCATCTGTATCTATAAGAGCAATGGTTCTACTAAATGGGATATTGATGTTGAAGGTGGTGTGACTATGGGTATTTCTGTTGATGAGGCAAATGGTCTTATTTATTATCATCCTTCTCGTGGTGTCAATGAAGACATGACTGCCATTTATATGAATAACGGTTCACATTCTCATAATATTTCAGCTTCGATTACTTATTCTGCTTGTCAGGATTTACTTATGACTCGTGGCGACCATCAATATTATATTTTTGCTCCTGATGGAACCTCTGCTGAAAGGATTAAGTGTTACAGAAACCCTGAATTACCCACAGGGGTAGAATTGTGGTCTAAAACAATTGATGAATGTTGGGATTCTAAACTTTTTTCAGGATACGACTCGAACACTTTTTTCATTCAATATGATGGTATGTTGCAATGTAGATGGGTTACTAATGGAACAGCTAAATGGAGTGTTTCTAATAATCAACTCACTGCGGATTGTCAAGCGTCATATGATGATGGCGTGATTTATACTGTCGGGGAAGGAGAAAACAAGATTATTAACATGTATGCTTATTATGCAAAGAATGGTACATTGAAATGGAATAAGAATGTCACATCTTACCTTGATGGTACAATATGGGATACAGAAGACGAGCCTTTTATGACAAGTGGTACTTCTTATATATTCGTTCATATTTCTATGGTGTCTATTGGTCGTGATTCAGTTATTGTAAATATCAATCATTTGAATCGTCATGGTATAATTATGACATTCAATAAGACGGATGGGAAAATCGAGGTCATCCATGAGGTTCCAGGGAATACTACGGCACAAGTTACGCTCCATGGGGGTAACGCTTATTTTATAACCTCTGAAGAGATTAATGGAAATGATGAAGGTAGGGTTCATTCGTTATCTATTGGTAATGGTAGTTATAGCGATTGGTCTAAATATCAAGCAGATAGTAACAATACTGGTTCTCAGACTTCGGATTGGACAGACCATCATTATGTTAACGTATCCTGGTCAAGGATAGACGCAGATGAGAATCGTATGATTTTAACGAACCATTATCCGTTTACGGTTGAAGATATCACAATTCAGCATCGTAATGGTGCAGGAAATCTTGTTGTCACTGATTGGTATAATTATAGTGATAGTGCGTTGTATTATGAGGATTCATCTAGTTTTACTGTTGGTCTTGAACCATATCAGGTTTTGGATTTAAGACTTAAAAATAATTCCGCTTCGGGTACTGCATCATATAGTAAACCAAGTAAGACTGCGTCATATGGCTGGACTAAATTTGGTACGGATTCATCATCTCCTTGGTCGTGGGATTTCAATAACCCAAGAGGATATGGTTATTATGAATTTTATGTACGTGGTTTCGATTCAACGGGCAATGAAGCTCGAAAAGACGTCCCAGAAGAACGATATCAATATATTGAATATGTAAGAACAAATCTAACCCTTCAGTCAGGTAGCTTCTCATTCGTAGGTGGGGGGCGTACAAATCGATCCCTTCAGAAAGGATCTTTCAGCTTCACAAGTGCAGGTTCCAATCAAACCCTTCAAACAGGTTCTTTCTCTTTCACAAGCAAAGGAACAAACTTAACCCTTCAGCAAGGGTCTTTCTCATTCGTAGGTGGGGGACGCACAAATCAAACCCTCCAATCTGGCAGCTTCAGTTTTTTAGGGGGTGGAAGATCGAACCAAACTCTCCAATCTGGATCATTTAGCTTTATTGGTGGCGGTAGAACAAACCAGACTTTACAATCTGGTTCCTTTTCATTCACGGCAGAAGTTGTATATACTAATGGAGACGGAACGACAGGCAACCCATACCAGATTACAAATATCGAACAACTATACCATATCAAAGATTTTTTAGATAAGCATTTCATTCTAATGAACAACCTAGATTTTCAGCAGGATTCATCATATTCAGATACCGGAAACAAACCAGGCAATATTTCTGGTAGTGGATGGGATTCAATTGGCGAATCTAGCAATTATTTTTCTGGTTCGTTCAACGGCCAGAATTACACGATTAACAATCTATTTATTGAACGTGAGACCACACATTATATTGGGTTGTTTGGATATACAACAACTGGGGCAAACATCAAAAACACACAATTAACAAACATTAACATCAGTGGAAACCAAAATGTGGGAGGTTTATGCGGTAAGACATACGGCACCGATATTGATAATTGTCATGCAACTGGAGAATCAAATGGTTCAGGATATGTTGGTGGTTTGATCGGTCACGCAGGTATTGATTCCTCTATAACCAATTCTTCTTTTTCAGGAGATGTAAGCTCTTCAGGTTCATATAGTGGAGGATTGATCGGCTATGGATATACTGTATCAATATATGGATCATTTAGTTCAGGTACTGTAGTTGGACATAATTATGCTGCAGGGCTTTCAGGACTTGCGATGTATACATCCCTTGTCGAAGAATGTTATTCTTCCAGCGACGTGTCTGGTGACGATTATGTTGGGGGGTTAGTTGGATGGATAGACGCTATGGATGAGGTAGATAATTCTTTTTCATGTGGTGCTGTAAGTGGAAATAGTTATGTTGGTGGTTTGATCGGGAGAAACAACGGTGGCACTGTCACCAATTCATTTTATGATACTGATACATCAGGACAATCAGACACAGGAAAAGGAACACCAACAAGTACCGGCGGGATGAAAAACAAATACACATTCAGCAATGCAGGTTGGGACATTACATATACAACCATAGACTCTAACAACGGATATCCATATCTTGCTTGGCAGAACGACACTAACACAAACATATGGTTAATTCTTACAAAATCAAATCAAACATTACAATCCGGTTCTTTCTCTTTCACTGTGAAAGACAGATCAAACCAAACCATTCAGCAAGGGTCTTTCTCTTTTATTGGTGGAGGACGAACAAATCAAACTCTCCAATCTGGATCATTTAGCTTTATTGGTGGAGGACGAACAAATCAATCTTTGCAGTCCGGGTCATTTTCTTTTACAAGCGGTGGACGTACAAACCAGACTCTCCAGCAAGGGTCTTTCTCATTTAACTCAGCAGGATCTAATCAATCTCTACAATCCGGTTCTTTCTCTTTCACAGCAGAAAGCAGGTCTAACCAATCCCTCCAATCAGGCTCTTTCAGCTTTACAAGCACAGGATCTAATCAATCTCTACAATCCGGTTCTTTCTCTTTCACAGCAGAAAGCAGGTCTAACCAATCCCTCCAATCAGGCTCTTTCAGCTTTACAAGCACAGGATCTAACCAATCCCTCCAATCTGGAAGTTTCAGCTTTAACTGCGGTGGTAGATCAAATCAAACCCTCCAATCAGGCTCTTTCAGCTTTACAAGCACAGGATCTAACCAATCCCTCCAATCTGGAAGTTTCAGCTTTAACTGCGGTGGTAGATCAAATCAAACCCTCCAATCAGGCTCTTTCAGCTTTAC
>JAYEFL010000203.1:6906-7107 GCA_034658635.1 Bacteroidota bacterium
AAGCACAGGATCTAACCAATCCCTCCAATCTGGATCATTTAGCTTCAGCAGTGGCGGACGTACAAACCAGACTCTCCAGCAAGGGTCTTTCTCATTTAACTCAGCAGGATCAAACCAGTCGTTACAATCAGGTAGCTTCTCCTTCACCACAGGGGGTAGGTCGAACCAGACCTTGCAAACTGGTTCATTCAGCTTCACAAG
>JAYEFL010000203.1:7207-11439 GCA_034658635.1 Bacteroidota bacterium
CCGTATGGTTGCACGTTAACGGGTCTTGTGATGGTTTCCTAGTACGAGCGTTCAACTGGACACAAGGCAAAGCCAATGCAACAGCAGTACAAGAAGGCTATTGGGATTGGTTATTTGATGATGGAACCATATACAACAGCACCGGCGGAATTAAGAACATCCAAGGTGCAGAAGATGTCACAGTAACCGGAAACCACACAGCATTCACAATTACTATGGTTGCAAAGGAACTTGGAACAATATTTTTCAATCTTTCAGATGTCGAAGCATACAACGGAGGACCAGAAATATCAATCACAACTTCAAACAATTCAGCTTTAATAGTTGCAAATACCACTAGAACAAATCAAACGCTTCAACAAGGTTCTTTCAGCTTCTCAAGTGCAGGATCAAACCAGACTCTACAATCAGGTTCTTTCTCATTCACAGCAGCCTCTGCATCTGCGTTCAACATCACGGATCCTTATCCTTCAAATCAAACAGTAAACCTTACGAGACCGCCAACAAATCTTTCAGCATATATTGATGGAACAAACATTACAACATATTTCTTTTTCTATAATATGACTCCAACAGTTGATATTTGGGTAGAAATTGTAAACTGGACGAACATTTCAAACCAACGCTGCACTGTTATTGATATCTACAATGGGGCAACTGGTTCAAACTTTACTCTGCGTGAATTCATATGGGGTAACAAAACATACAACTGGTCAGTTAACGCCACAGATGGAAACATATGGATCAACAAAACATATACATACTCAACAGAACAGACAGTTGACGGTGCAAATGCACGTCTTGATGTGAACAATGACGACACAGTAGACGTATTTGACGCATTGCAATCATGGAACAATCGTGACGGGCAATCAACGTATAATGGAATATATGATGTGAGTGTTGACATACAAGGAGACTCACCATTAATTGACGTATTTGACGCGTTATTAATATGGAATAGGAGGTCTTGATGGACAAACATTTAAAGCAATCAAATCCATAAGATAACCTATTCATGATAATAGATATTAAAAAAATTCAGAAGGCGACAAAAAATGTCAAATAAAAATAGATGTCAACTACCACCGGTTAAAACCGGAGGCATGCCAGAAGCAGAAGGCAAAGCCTAAGTTGATTAGGAGGCATAAGTAATTATGCAGAAGTTAGAAGAAAGACAAGTCAACACACCTACGGATGCTCCACAAGTCCGTAGCAACTGTGATTCCGTGGTTAAACATGACCGTGAGGTAGGTCAAGTGCTGCAGAATAAAAAAACGTTTTCTAACATCTCCGATGTGGACCGTTCTCAACATGCAGAGAATTCTGACTTGAGAGTTCAGAATGTAGTGTATGTACTCAACATGAGGGGACAACCATTAATGCCTACGACACAGCAGAAAGCAAACAAGATCCTGAAACAAGGCAAGGCAAAGGTAGTCAGCCGTAAGCCTTTCACCATCCAGCTAAAGTATGCTACTGGTGAAACCAAGCAAGACATAACACTCGGCATCGATGCAGGATATAAGAATGTCGGCTTTTCAGTAGTATCAAAAAAGGCCGAATTGATATCTGGTGAATTAATTCTCAGATCAGATGTCCCTAAGAAGATGGAGCAGAGAAGCAACTATCGCAGAACCAGGAGAGCCAAACTCTGGCACAGACCGCCACGATTCAACAATCGAGGCATACCCAAAGGATGGCTTGCACCAAGTATCCAGCATAAGCTAGACAGCCATATCAGATTGATAGACAAGATCGGTCAGCTCTTACCAATATCGAACGTCATCATTGAGGTTGCAGCTTTTGACATCCAGAAGATAAAGGACCCCGACATAGAGAGCGAGCAATACCAACAGGGCGAGCAACTAGGTTTTTGGAACCTAAGAGAATATGTTCTCCACAGAGATAATCACACCTGCCAGCACTGCAAAGGCAAGAAGAAGGACAAGATCCTGCAAGTTCACCATATCAACGGTAAAGAAGAGGGCGCTACAGACCGTCCTGAAGAACTTTTGACGGTATGCATGACCTGCCACAAAGAACATCACAAAGGCATTGACATCATACCAAAGAAGAAAATCAAGAACTTCAAACCCGAGACCTTTATGACGATGGTAAGGTGGAGACTCGTAAACATCCTAAACTGCAAGCACACCTATGGACATATCACAAAGAACAACAGAATCAAACAGAACATACTCAAATCCCACGCAAATGATGCTTTCATTATCGCAGGCGGAACAGAGGACACAGAACGCACCGCCCAACAGTCATTCAAACAGGTAAGGAGAAATAACAGATCCATCCAGACAAACAGAAAAGGATTCAAACCATCTATCAGAAGGCAACGTTACAGCATCCAGCCAAACGACCTGCTACAATACAAGGGCAGGGAACACCGGTCTAAAGGAATATTCAGCTATGGTACCCAGGTACGCTTGGTTGACCAGGTGGGCAACATTGTAAATTGCAACACAAAAAAAGTGGAGTTGATACATTATGGAAAAGGAATATTTAACTAAAGAAACAAAGTCGATAAAAAATAATGCATTAAAAACGCTAGTAATTGTTCTAATAACAGCAGCACTAATAGCTCCATCAGTATATAGTGCACCTCCATCAAGACAGCTGACAGAAATAGAAACTAATGATTATGGTACTGATAACCTTGCAACTTTTATTACCAATAGCAATGGTAACTATTGGGAAGAAACAGGTGTGAATTTGTACACAGCACTAGGCGGTGCAGGTGGTGATATTATTGCTTATATTCCTGGCAACGCTCATCCATATCCAAATGGTCATGAGTTTTATGTCAATGGTTCTTATGGGTCTGATACGAATCTTGGTAATATCGATTCACCGTTTGCAACGATCCAATATGGGGTTGGAATGTTAAGAGCAGGAGATACTTTATTTATTCGTGGCGGAACATATGTTGAAAATTATGTTAAATTAAATCATAGTCATGGTTCAATTGACAATTATATCACAATTAAACCATATAATGATGAAGATGTAAAATTGAAGGCAACAATTACAATAAACGATTCTTATTTTATTAAAATAGAAGGTTTACAAATATATGATACACCCAGTTATGGAATAGGTGGCAGTCTTGGATATGCGGGCGAGGAAATACATAATATAATTATTGATAACTGTTTGATTAATAATACATTTAATGCTGGTATTTATTTAAATGGTATTGATGAATGGAATACAATTGATAGCATACAAATAACAAATAATGAATTACATCATTTAAATACAGGTGGAAGTAATGAAGGAATAGCACCTAATTATTGTTCAAATATAACCATCTCTAATAATTATTTATATGATTGTTATAAAGAAATGATTGCGTTAGATACTTGTTCGTATGCAACTGTAAATAATAACATTATAAATATGACAGAACCAAGCGATGACACCTATTCACAATGCATAGGTATACGAAGCAACTCTTTTAGTGGAGGAAACATAACAGATATTAATGTTTCTAATAATTGGATATGGGGAAATCATACAAATGTCGGGATTGAGATTATTGGTTTTGAAAATCCCAGTTCACCTGGAAGTCATAGTAAAATTTATTGTTATAACAATATAATTTCAGGAACAGCAAGAGGTATTGATATTATGGGAAGTGATTCAACTCCTGAATGGGCAAATAAGATAAATAATGTATCAATAGTGCATAATACAATATACAATACATCTGGTGCAGGTATAAGATTCAATGATTCAGTTAATGATGAATCAGATATAGATAATTTAACGGTCATGAATAATATAATGGTTCATAAAGATGGGCATTTTGGTTTTATAAATTATCCATCATCTGATATAGATCTGAATAATTTTTCTGTTGACTATAATTTTTTTACTATGAATATTTCAGGATATCACACATCAGGTGGTTCTCATCCAGGTTCAAATAATGTAAATGAATGGAGTGAATCAGATTGGGGTTATGACATATTCAAGAAAGCGAGTACGAATCATAATAAAATCGGGATATATTATGAAGATTTGTCCTTAATTGCTACATGTAATGCAACTGATGCAGGGGGGGATTTATATGATTGGTATTCTGATTATTTAGGAAATACAAGATTAATAAACAATAGAGATATAGGTGCATTTGAACGCAATGATGCCGTTGCTGTTCCATATTTTAGTAACATCATGGTATCCATCTGCTATACCAAAGTCACCGGCATCAT
>JAYEFL010000204.1:0-2661 GCA_034658635.1 Bacteroidota bacterium
GCTGCGGTGAGTGCGGTTACAGCTTCTGGTGCTGCTAAAGCACTAGCCCCGGCGAAGATTGTACCGACTGCTGCCCCGACAATAACACCCTTTACGATATTCCCACCTGTTACAGCAGATACAGTACCTCCAATAACAGCCCCCGCTACAGCACCTCCGACAATTGCCGCTGTTGCCCCTGTTGCTGCTCCTAATGTTACAAAGCCACCGACTGCTGCTAACGCTCCTACAACTGGTGCCATTACGCTACCTCTTTATTTCTTTTTTTGAGTTCACTAACTGAATTTCCCCATATATGGAGATTTTGCAATTCACTATTAAATAAAAATGCTTCTTTAATGATTCCCTCTTCTTCCATGCCCATTTGAGCTGATAACATCATAGCCCGCTTGTGGTGTTCAGGGATATGAGTAATAATTTTTTTGCATTGCGGCACGTTTTTCATAAACCATGATATTGCTTGTTTAGCGGACAAGAAACATTTTTCCCGGACTTTTGGTAATATTATCGTATGGAGGTCATAACACACGTAATTTACAGGGAAAAGAAAAAATAAAGCACCTTCCATGGGGCGGAGTACATAACAACTATCATTTTCCAGCAATGTTATAATGTAATTTGGCAGATTAATTTCTGTAATGCCATCATCTTTAGCGGACCAGAAACAGTCATCATGACTAATGATCAAATATACCTCTTTAAAATCTTCTGCTGTTAATCTCATATTATATCATCAAATGATTCAAGCGGTAAATTAATGTTATAAACTTGAGCCAGTAACATTATTGAATCTGCATAATCTGTAGTTAACTTTTCAAGATATGCCATTTTATCATCTGCGTCTATAAATTTAGGCCCTGTCGTGGCAATTCGTGCAAATTCAGTTTGATATTGCTGACTCAACGGATAATAAGCATTTGTAAAAGCGTCTTTTTGGCTTTGTTCAATTTCGATATTAAGCAAGGTTTCCCGTAAATCTTTATCAAGCGTAACTAATTTTTCTTTTGTTTCTCTTTCAAGATTTGCAAGATCAACGTCGTGGGCCATGCCCTGTTCAGTTCTCCATTTATCAAATGATTGCTGAACCCCCAAATAAGCTAAACTATGACCTTGCTCAATATCAAGGGTTTCGAGATCATAGCCATGGCTTATCATCATCTTTTTAAGATTTAAATCCTGTTCCACATTAAGGGTTTCGAGATCATAGCCATGGCTTATCATCATCTTTTCAAGATTTAAATCCTGTTCCACATTAAGCAGTCCACTTGTTGTAACTGCTTGGTTAAACATTGTTTGATTTGCAGAGTATATATCAGCATCATGGACAGCTATATTGTAAGCTACATCATACGCTGCTTTTTCTGACATATTCTGTGCCATAGTCGAGTTTAACATTCCCCGGCTTGCGGCAAAATCTAAAGCGTCTGCCCTTGCCTGCTGGATTAAGGGGTTGTCAGATGACAGTAAGTCAGTAATTCGGTTTTCGATTAAACTGTTCGGATCAACTTCAATTGATGTCAAGTTGTAAGGATTAGATGATTCAAAAGGTTTTGGTGGGGTGGCCCCCTGCCCATATATTTTGTCCCATTCCGCTTTCAACCCTGGCGCAAACTGAGCAATATCAGATGGCAAAGTATTTCGGTTAATCACCATATGCTGACCTTGCCCTGTTTCATGGTCGTAATTAGTAAGGTTTGTAAGTGTTGCTGTGCCGTCCGCGTTTTTCGTTATTTTTACACCGCCCATTTCCTGCTCGTACCCTGTTGGCGTGTTATCAAAATACGCATGGAAGTCTGCATAAAAATTTGGAACTGGAGCGGAAACAGGCTCCTGTGGTCGCCATGAAGTGCCATATGTTGTGTCCCATTCAGTCCCAATGGTAGGATCAAGCTTTACCAAATCCATTGGCTTGATTCCAGAACTAAAGTCAAAACTTCCCTTATCAGTGAGCAGGCTGGCCTTGTCCCCCTCGCCACGAGTTACGAAACTTGAACCTATAGCTGTTGACTGTCCCGGCGTTGTACCGTCCCAATAAGCATTCCAATCTGTCTGGTAATCCGGTTCTGTCTTTCGCCATGATTCGCCAAATGCAGAGTCCCAGACATCACCAAAGCTGGGCGCAAGTTTAGCTAAAAGATTTGGGTCTGATTCCTGGTTAAATGAAATTGATTGACCCGCATCATTTTTCCATGTTGCTGTGCCATTATCACCATACGATAATATTCCTCCACCAAAATCTTGTGTGGCTCCTGCCGGTGTGTCGGACCAGTAATTATCCCAGGCGTTTTGAAAATCAGACATTGCGTTCACCTAAACTATTTCCCATTTTTAATGTAGCTCTTGCTGCTTCATCCTACTAAATCCAACTTTTCAGCAATGGTTAGTAGTAATTTATCCCGTTCAGCGACTGTTAAATTTTTTGGGTCCTTTACCTCACATTTAACAATTACTTTCGGTTCCATAGTAACAAAATTATTCAGAACCCGCTCAACGACTTTGCCGTCAATACTTGTTACTCGGTAGCCGTTTATGATTTCTGTTTTTTTCATTTTACTAACCCGTTATATCGATATCCCATATTTAGAGCAGTTGTCAAATCAGACTTTACCCGAATAGAAAAGCTAGACTTAAATTTAATATTTGCATTAATTAATGCTCCTG
>JAYEFL010000205.1:0-11321 GCA_034658635.1 Bacteroidota bacterium
AGCATTCGTAATACATGGATATTTATCATGTCTTCAGCTTCAATTATACTTGTGAATCCTGCCATGTTATAGGTTATCCCGCATAATGCAACATATCTCGCTACATATTCGTTCAATATGTATTTTATGTCTATGTTTAATGATGCATAACTATCTGAAAAATTTTCCCTTATTAGAATATTTAGGAAACATTCTGCTTGTAATCCCCATGCAGTTTTATTTGCATCAGTCCACCCAGTTACATCTACATTTTCCCCTGCCATAGCGTTCATTTCTGCATCTGTACTCATTATGCTTGTTGCAGCCATTTTTTTATCACCAATTTCTATTTATGCGCAGTATAGTTTTAAATGTTTTGTTTTTACGCACCAGCAAGCCCTTACAAAAGCCTCTGCAATATGTGAATATTTCCCAAAAATCTTTAAATTGCGGTCAGAAGTGTATTCATATGTCATACTTTTGAGCGATTTTAGCAGTTTTAAGTTGCTGATAATATCGATAACCGGGGGCTCTTTCTCCATGAGAACAATGGCATTTGAGTATAAATCTTCTTTGAATATCTTCCCTTTTCTTCCATCTTTGTCTACTGTTCTCTTTGCATTTTCCAGGCCTGTGACAATCCTTTTATATCTGCTTTTTTCTGTCAATAGATCATAGAGTCCGCCCCCTACTCCTGACGAATCGATCATTATTCCCATAAAATTAAATTGATCATGAAGCGCTTCAATTCTCCGGCATGAGTCAGTTATTGATTTTCTTTCTGTTGTTGATACATAGATGACCCTTAATAAGTCTTTTTTTCCATCTCTCCGCATTTCAATAATTACAAAAGCGTTCTCGTCTCCGCCATATCTTGCCACATCAACGCCTAGATAATATTTTCTGTCCCTGTATTGCTTTTTGTCCCATTCTATAAAAGTCATCCTCGCTTTGATCAGCTGGGTAGGGAATAGCTGATTAAATTCGTCTATGAATTCCCCTAGGTATTCCTGAGCATATTCTATTCTTGATAGTTTTTGCCTTTCTTTCCGCAGGAAATCTCTGGGGATCCTTTCGCAGTCTTCGCTTGATACGTGGATCTGCAGGAAATCATCATCATGGCAGCATTCATAGAAATAGCCCCCTTTTCCGAATGGGGTGGAGAGGTACATTTCCCAGCCCAGCCCCCTTAGTTTTCTTGATACTGCCAGCATGGGCTTTACAGCCACAAAAACGGGCTCTGGGATGTATGCAGCTTCATCCCCGATTAGGAAGTCGATCGTAAAACAACGCAGATATACGCCTGTTTTGCCTGCTGGCAGGCAGTATATGGTAGAGCCGTTTTTGAGCATGGCTTTGGTTCGTGTTGGCCTTTCTATGAAAAAGCCGTATTTCATATTGAACTGCCCAATTAGATCCCTTCTTCCCTTTGTTATTGTCCACTCTTTTTTATATGTCTTCTTTGCGTCGATTAGGAGCAATTCGTCAATCTTGTTATAGATCCACATCATTTTTTCAAAGATATAGGATGATTGGCGCTGACTGGCTGCAATAACCAGGGTCTCTGTCTTTGGGTATTCAATAGAGAGTTTTGTTCCTTTTCTCGAGGTTATTTTGGACTTCCCTACTTGTCTCCCTGTGCGCAGTACAAAATGACCATGGTGTGCCATGACTTTATCCTGCCAGGGATCCATTGTGAGTTTTTCCAAAGCTACGGCCTTATGCCAGTATTTCAGATAGTCTATTTTTGCGATTTTTTTCATTTTCCTGCGCTTGGGGGTGTATTGAGTACTTCGATAGGGATACTTATAGTCCTCGGCTGTCAGCCGAAACTATTTGTTCTGATTCTTCTCTTCTTGTTCTTTTTTTACTCGTTGGATCCGTTCTCCTTCTGTTTCTCCGCCTATTTTGTTTATGTTTATTGTTGTCAGGACTAATATCTCTGTGGATATTAGCAATAGCTTTTTTGCGTCCCTGATTTGATGGATGGCCTGTATTTCCATGTCCTTCCAGTCTTTTAGTTCTAGTTCTACTTTTTGCATTTTTCCTCCTTATAAAAATTTTGAAAATAAATAAATTGTTAATTTTTTTTCATGGCCACCCTTATACCTTTCAATGTACCTCAGGATTCGCATGAGAGGAGACATAGGGAAGAGAGGAGACATAGGGAAGAGAGGAGACATAGGGAAGGGGGTGTTGTTTCCCCGCGATAGCGGGGGACTATGAGCAAAGCGAATAGAGGGGGCGAGCCACGCCCCATAGGGGCGGCGATTTTCCCCCGCGATAGCGGGGGACTATGAGCAAAGCGAATAGAGGGGGCGAGCCACGCCCCATAGGGGCGGCGATTTTCCCCCGCGATAGCGGGGGACTATGAGCAAAGCGAATAGAGGGGGCTTATAGATGTCCCGTATATTCATAGTCCGTCGGGACTGTTTCCTGATGCATAGGGCAAGGGCGGGGTTCCCTTGCCACTAACTTTATTTTCCCCCTTTTTCGGGGGACTGTCCGCAGACAGAGGGGGGATAATTTTCCAGCCCAGAGGCTGGTGTATTTTGAGCGCTCGTTTCCGACCATCAGACGGTGAGGGAGGAAACCCGACATTATGAGCGTAGCGAATAAAGAGGATCGTGGCTTTACCAAGTGGACTATTTCGAGAGAGCTTTGCTCGGTTCGGTAATAGTCCACTTTGTGCCACTTTAGATCATTCCCGCAATGTCCTTTAGGTACCATCTGCTGATACGTTCTATAAGTCCCGCTTCTTTTAGCTTCTTTGTATATTTCGACAGGGTGCGATCATCTATGCCGACTTCATACATGATTGCTTTTCTGACATCTTTGAGTTTATACACTCTTTCATCGCCATATTGTTCTCTTAATCTCCAGATTATCCTCTTTAATTTGTCAATCGACATTTTAACCTCTTCCATCTTTCCTTTTCGGGGCACTTGAATAAATAGGCTGTGCTTGGATACTTTGGATCGGGGTTTTTCAAATAGAAATAACAATCCTCTCCATCAAAGTATGGGCATTCTTTATTAGCCATCATTGAACGGGGTCATTTACTCCATATTCTTGTAGAGATTTGTTTTCCCTTTTTGCCTTATTGAAGTCTATTGGGTGTGTCTTTTCCAGGCCCTCACTTTTTGCTTTTTTGCGTTTCATTCTTTTTAGTTCCCTCTGCCTGAGTTTCTTTTTAGCTTCCATTGCCCCTAAGTTCATTTGCATGGCTTCAAGCTCTCAGGGACAACATTGGCGTAGGTTTTATCTCCCTTTGCTTTGTTCAATGTCATAAACTGGCACTTCTTACCTATCAATATCTCCTCTGGATCTATGAAGCTTCCTGGAGTGGAAACATCCCCCCCAAATCTAGCCAGTAAACATCCCAATTTGCTCTCAGTTGAGAGGAAGTCAGGATACCCTGCTTTAATTTGTTTTCCTTCTTCAAATTCGATCACCACATCTAAATAGTTGTAGGGCTCTGTTCTCTCTTCGACGCCTGTAATTGCCCCTTTGTGCAGGCCGTCTTCTATCTTCATAATTGCTTTTACTTCTCGTTTCATTTTTTTACCTCCATATCCTTATTTAATCTCGCCTTATGATCAAGTCTAATCTTTTGATTTTCTTAGCTTTCATTTTCTTGAAATCAGCTTCATCAATATAAATTAATTTCAACTGATCCATCATAATTTCAACGTCAACTATTTCTTCCTTAATATTGTCAATATCTCTCTTTCCTCTCAATTCCTTCACAATAGCTTTTGTTAATTCTGACATCTCTTCTATACACATAACTAACTGTAACTCTTTACCCCATTGCATTATAGCTTTTTTTAATACATCTTTTTCTTCCATTTTAGTCCCCCACTCTCTCAGCTGCTATGTTTAACGCAGTTGGGAGTTTGCTTTTTCCTATTTCGGATATATGATAATACGTTCTGCTTGGGTTGGCCAGTCCCTTTTCCCTGCACAGCCATTCTTTTTCTATCATGTCCATTAAAATTCTGATAGTGTAGCCGTAGTCTATTTTTAATTTGCTCGAAATCTTCCTCACAAAGTGCAGGGCCCTATGGGTATTGTTCAGGTATATCAATATCCTGGCTTCGCTCAGCTTTATCGGTTTTTTGTTTGCCATTTCTCACCTTCTATTTTGACTATTAAGGGAAGCCAATCACAAAGGATCAGCTTCCCCATTTGGGTAATTTATGTTTATCGCATTACTATTACTATATGTACGGTTTATATATATTTGTGGTCTGTGGAATATAGTTACTATTATACTATATCTATTTACATATTGAAAAATAAGCAAAGTAAGGCACAGGGAAATCAGAACATTTATAAACTAGCGTTTCAGAAAATAGTTTAAATAGATAGCAGGCTTTTTCTTTTAGTTGTTTGTTAGAAAATAGACAGAAGTACAAGGATTAATTAGGGGTGGTTGTAGGAATAGTAATTACTTTAGTAGAGTTAGCATATCGTTGATGTTTTTTAGTTCTGCTTCCAGTCTTTTCTTGATTGCCTGGAGTTGAACTAACTTTATTTCTGATGTTTTGGTGATTAGTACTGTTACATTATCCTTTTTTTCTATTTTCATGTTGCCTCACCTAGTTTGTCTGATGTGTATTCGGCGAATGCTTCTAACAAGACACCAATATCGCCTACGCAAGTATCATCAACGTGAGAGCCATAGCGATATAATAAAAATCCTATGTAGTCGCCAGGATTCACGCTATCAATAGTTACAGAACTCTCATAAATTGTTCTTGTCGGGCTGTCGGTGTCTAAATCTTCTGTTACATAGCTGTCTACGAGAGAAGAGCCGGACAAAACTCCAGAACTTCCTACTTTGTTGATTCTTCTTCTCCATCTTACTTTTTTGTCTCCTGTTTGGGTGCTGACATTATACCACCGCCACTTAATAGTTATTGTTTGGTTGGCTTCGGCGTCTAGGGGCACGTAGCCCTGGTTTATAGTATATTCGTCAGCGGTATCGTCAGCATTTCTTGAGTAAATACCACCGGCACCACCTCCGCCCATTGTTGCGGTGTACCATTCTAATAAAAATATCTTCTTGACTTTTGCTGTGCCGTGCAAGTTGATTTCTCCATCGTCTTTTATTTCTGTGTAGTTTGTTGTATCATCTCCTATTTTTACATTTCCAATAAACGTCGTATCCTCTCCATCATTCGCCCACATCAATTTTTTATTTGTTCCAGAGCCGTCGCTGTTTGTTGTCCAAAATTCCCAGCGTGTATTGCCGCTTGAATAATTCCACCAATAATCAGACGAGTTCCCTAATCTAAGTTTTTGATTATCAAAAATATATATTGATTCATCAAAAAGAATGACCCCAGAGCAATCTAGTTTCGCGTGTCCGTTTGCATCTATATACCAGTTTAAATACGAGCTGCTTCTATCATCATGCCCGTAAACTTTTATGCCGTTTGTATCGTCGTTCTGTCTGACGGTTATTTCTCCATCTGTTTCGACATTCTCTAGTTTGCTATTGAGTAAGATGTTTGTTTCCGCTTCAAGGATTAGGTCGCCCTTTGTGCTTTCTATCTTGCCGTCTGTTGTGTTGTGAGTTACTTCGATATAATCACTGCCAGATATGGCCGACCATCCAAAACGTCCGTCATAAGTTTTTATGTGCCCCGTTCCGTCTACTCTGAATGCGCCACCCACAGATGTGAATACTCCCTGCGATGTGAAGTAAGCGCCACCGGCCCCTACGTAAACATCTCCGTAAATATCTGTTCCATCGGCGATGTTTCCGATATTAACTCTACCATCTAAAATATCGGGATTTAGGTTTACTGTGCCGTGAGTTGTTAATTCCCCAGTTGTTAGATATTCTACTGTTGCCGTGTCGGATATAGCGAGAGTTTTCCCTATTATCTCCCGGGTGTTTAGAACTTGGGTTTTGATGTGCGGGTCAATGTTCTCCCTGGCATTGTCAAAGCCAGCCTGCCCTAAAGTATCTGAGGATTTGGGGATCCTCGCAGGCTTAAACATATTGGAGATTTTTCTAGGCATAAGTCAATTAAAAGAAAGGAAGTATATAAAATTTATGTTGCGATGATTCCGATTGTCCGTAATCTTGCCAATAGTTCGTTTAGTCTTAATATTGCCGAAGCGTTGTCAGTTGCGTCTGCAACTGCGGTAGGCTGTACTGCTGGGGTAGTATTCCAAAAGCCTAGTTTTTGGGTAGTTCCTGTACCTATTTTTGTCCCTGTTGATGTGCCCATAACTAGATTAGCACCATCGTTGAATGTATTTGAAGCACCCGAGAAGTATGGAGTGCTTATGTTTAGTAGCGCAGTTCCATCTTTCCTAATTTTTTGAACAAATAGTTCTTTAACCGCCAGAGCGTCTTTGGTTTCAATCCCCATCTTTAACCTCGTCGCTCTTATCTTCCAAAATCACGACTAAATCGTCTTTTGTTGCTTTTGCATTGTAAACCAGATTCTCTTTGTCGCACCTGTCTTTCAGCTGTTTTATTGTCATTGCAGAGAAATTTATATCTACCTTTCCCCCTGCAGGGTTGCCGAATTCCTGGATTAGTGCGCCGTCATCCTGGCTTAATCTATCTTCTGCTACTAGCTTATCAAAAATCATCCTTCTGTTTTTCTTTGACATTTTTATGACCCCTGCAAATATATTGATACTTGCATATTGTTGGCGCCGGGCACTACAATGAGCGTACTGGCTGCATTTGTGCCTAGTGCGGTTATGATGGCGGCTGTTTCTCCGACATCTCCATTGTAGAGAAGGGTTGCGGCGACCATTTAGATTCCTGTTATCTTACATATTGCGTCTGGGTTGACTACCTGTATTTGTCCTACTTCGAATGCCCTGATAGTGTATTTTACTCCAGGGTCGTAGATTGTCTTGACGTTCAGGCCGACGACTGATTTCCATGTGCAGGCCTCTTTCCCTATGACTACCTGGGCCCCGCCTTCTGTTACGGAGTTCGAGGAGATTATTGTTAGCCCCACAATCCTACCGACTTTTCCGTTTCTTGTTGCGTCGGAAGTCCAGAACTGGCCTGCGTTTCTTATGTTTGCGTTGCCGAGTAGTTCTGAGAAGTTGGTCGGGTGCATGATAATATACCCGTTTTGGTTGGGATTATAATTATCAATTTCAATCAGCGCTTTAGCGTCGAGCATATCTTGTATTGGGTCTCTGTCTGCTATGACTGCGTTGTTCCATGTAGCGTTGGCGGCTGTTGTGTTTCCTGCGTCTGCAAGTATGGCAGCTGAAATAGTTCCATCGACTGATTTAGTTACTGCACGAGCGATTCTTAAAAGTGTTCTTGCGATGACATCAAGAGCGTTCGTTCTTGCGTCTTCCCAGGAGATGACTCCCTCCATGCCGTGCTTGATATTTCGCCCGGATGTTTTTGTCCAGGAAACTTCGCCGTAGGGGAAGTTTGCGAGTCTTGGTATCCCTTTTACTGCTGAGCCTGTTCCGCCGGTTAGATCTGCAGCTGTTTCTTTGTAATATGTTTCTGTCCATGCGCTTGAGCTCTGTATCATGCAGAGCTGTTTCATCTTGTACTCTTGTAGTGCAAATCCTTTGACTATCTTTGATACGTTCTCTGCCCGTAAGTCTGCTTCGCCTGTTGTGTCTGCCATTTTAGAGCGTCCTCACTCTGATGGCAACCTTTTCACTGGCTGCCCCAGTTTCAAGAGATTTCCCGATGACGTAACCGTTTTCATCGTCGAGAGTGTCGAAATCGTCTATTTCGTTGCCTGCACCGCTGGAGACTACATCTGCACCTAGTACGGATGTCCCGCCTGCAACTATATCCATGTCAAATATACCGTTGGTATATGCGGCTATTGTGGTTGCGCCATCGTTTGCAACTTTTTCGGCTGCTGCAATTCCTGCGATGGGCTTGTTTGCTGCTGAACAAGCTTTCACTGTTCTTGGGTCTGTGAGTTCTAAGACTGTGCCTTTTGCGATTGTAGTGCCGTCTGCACAAGTAAATCGGATTGGATCCCCGCCGTTTCCCAGAAGTTCGATTATAACTGCTTCATTTGCCATAAAGTATCACCAATGCTTAAAATATGTAATCATCTATAAAAAGTTTTTGGTTTTAAGCCCCTGGTGCCTAACCAGGGGCTACCCGGGGGGGTAGCAAACTGCAAAGAACTTAGGCACTATGAGTTGGTTGATTGATCGAGGGCCTTTTTGCCCTCGCCGTCAAAAGGGTTTAATCCTGTTTCGCCGAGTAATTCGCTGGCTTCGTCATTGGCTTTTTGTTGTTCTGTCTTTTGTGTTTTTCCTGCCAATGTTCTGCCCTCAATCTCTGTACTTTTTACGAATTCCCCAAAATCTTTTATTTTTTTATCAATAACTTTCTCTTTTTCTTCCATCTCTTTCATTTTTGACTCTAGTCTTTGCGCAACTTTTGTTGCCATTTCCATAGGATCAGATGAATTCTTTTCTTCGTCCTCGTCGGTATCTTCTTCCTGTTCTTCTTCTTCTTTTGGTTTGTCTTTCTTTTCTTCTTCTGGCATTTTTATATCACCTTTGCTTTTTTGTCATTTCGATAAATCGGGTTAGGGCTATTGTATTGTTCTTAACAACTTTCTCTATTTTGACTACAAAATATATACATAGGGCGATTGGAAAACCCACATTTGTGATCATTGTTTCCCAGCTCATTCTTGTTTCCCCGCAGTATTTATCGAGGCAGTATTGTCTTTTGTGCCTTTTTTCTTTGTGTCATTTATTAATTCAGGGGCTATGCTTGCAGGGAAGTTAAATTTAACTTCCAGGCCTAGTTGTGATTTTATCTGCTCTTCTAAAAAAAGTTGATTCCATTCCACTACCTGCTGCCATGCAAGGTATATTATTTTTGCTTCTGCTTCTGATGATTCTGATTGTATTCCGTTTATAATGGATGGGATACCCTCCATTTTTATAAAGTTTTTTTCTAAACTTTTCGACCACGGCAGAGGGTCTAGAGTCCCATATTTTGGGACTGATATGTTTTGGATAGAATCGACGACATCTTTAGGGATGATCATATTTTCCCCATTCGTTACGCTTGTCTCAACTTTGGCTTTAAATGTTGCTATTTCCGTCTCGTCGTCTGTATCAATTCCAAAGATTAACAAAGGCTTTACATATCTATGGAAAACTATTCTTTGATCATTTATAACTTCATTGAATGCGTCTAGAGTTTCTTTTAATTTTTCTGTTGCACCTGTTCCGTGTATATCGTCGGCTGTTCTGTTCCATGCCAGGTGGAACATCTGATCTAATTGAAGCCTAAGTGGTTTTTGATTATGTGATAATCCCTCTGGCGTTTCTGTAGAAATTTGCTCGTAATATTGCAATATCCCCTTATTATTTGCTACTATTTTCCATTGTCCTGGGTTTAGGGGCTTTAGATTAATTAATTTTTTTCTTTTTGTCATTACTTTTTCCGCCAGGAAATCCCCCCCTAATGTATAGACTCTTACCCCATTTGCCATGATCGTATTGAATGAATCCTTTCCAAATCCCTTAATATTATTTAATATTTTGGTCGTTGTTTCGTTTGCTTTGAATCCCCTCCCTATAGTCCACAGTGCTTTTTTATCTATTAATGAGGCGT
Organism: Bacteroidota bacterium; assembly: GCA_034658635.1. GTDB lineage: Bacteria > Bacteroidota > Bacteroidia > Bacteroidales > UBA12481 > JABHCC01. The sequence goes on from JAYEFL010000205.1 coordinate 9,590, forward strand.
AAGCTGGTGTCTCCTTGTAATATCCATACCATTTACTCCATTCGGTAGTGTAAGAAGAGATACTTGTATCTTCATCTGTACTAGAGAATTCTTCTACAGTATTAGTCATATCTGTTGTTGTTGCACTGTCCGGTTTATTGATTGCCATTTTGATTCCTCCGTTCCAATTCGGGATCAGTTAATTCAATTTCGGCGCCTAGTATCCAATCCCCATTGATTAAGTTTCTTATTTGGCACCAATAATAATAATTTTCATTATCAATATTGAAAATTGCAGAAGCTGTTGCATATTGTTTTGTTCCAAACGGGCCGTTTAAAATTGTTGTTGGCCCGTTTGAAGTTATTAATTCCCACCCATTAGTACAATTTCCATAAACTACTATATTTAGTATTCTGCTATTATGTGGCAAATAGAGAGGGATAAAGCAGTCTGTTCCTGATAATGTCTCATTTATTTCTAAGACTCCCCTTGTAGCATGCATTGCTATATCTACATTTGAAGCAGCTGCCCCTAATTGTATGTTTCCAAACACAAAAATTTTTTTAGAGATTCCCACATTTTTGCTTGCTTCGTTGAATGGCGAGGCTAATTCGCCGATCTTAAATTCAATTTCTGCAGAGTAGATTATATCATTTGCCCCTTTGTTAATTGTTATGAAATATCTAAACCTTTCGTTATCAATTACCGCACTCACTTTTTTCCTAGTATTTACAGATGTAGTTTTTATTATAGTTCCATCTCCGGAATATGTATTATATGGTTGTCTTCTAAGAATGACACTATTCGCGCTGTTATTCCCATTTGCTTTTATGCTTGTAACGATATAACTATCCGGGAGCCGTATGAAATAAAAAAGTGTTTCTGCAGTTGTTCCTGTAACGCTTCCGTTTGTCTTTGAATATGTGAAATTATCGCCCCCGTGAGTGTTTTCAGTCGGAAGGAAAGAAGTGCCTATTTTACCGTACTTTTTAGGTAAATTGTCTCTTTGTGGAAATGTATTGGGCAGTAATCTACTTAATTTGCTCTTGATTGTTGGCAGCCTCCTTTTAAATGTGCCTAAGATCCTATCTGTATATGCTTCTTTCATAATTTTTCCCTAATAATATACTCGATTTTTGCCCTATATAATACTTTATCTACCGCATCGTAATCTTTTACAACAAAAAAATAATGAAATAAATTATTATTGACATATGCGCTTCCGGTGCCAGTACTTCCAATATTTGCTTCAATGAGTATTTCGCTGTTTGTGCTGTCATAATGTGCACGCCTTAATTGTGCAGTTGATCCGTCATTCCCTTCGGTATATATTGAAATTATATAAGCACCATCTGGAAAATTAAGCGGGACGATGAAATCTGCATATCCTACTAAATCCCCGCCTGTTTCTATTTCTCCCTCTCCGAGTCCATCATATTGGAATACATTCTCTGGATATTGATCCCTACTTTTTGCGGCCCAGAAAGCGACTCCTGGTATTGCAAGTATATATTTTCTTGAAAAGTATAATCCTTTTTTTCTTTCAAATGCTTTTTTTGTACCCAGTCTAAGCGCCATTTATGAAAGTCACCGAATTCTGCTCTTTCAGTAATTTTTCTATTGCAAGCATTCGTAATACATGGATATTTATCATGTCTTCAGCTTCAATTATACTTGTGAATCCTGCCATGTTATAGGTTATCCCGCATAATGCAACATATCTCGCTACATATTCGTTCAATATGTATTTTA
>JAYEFL010000206.1:0-11321 GCA_034658635.1 Bacteroidota bacterium
CAGTCGTCCTGGTGGTGCCCAGGTTTTTCCCGGATTCAGACCAGAGAATGAATTGAACAGATACCGGAACAGCATAGCTGCATACACAGATTTGGAGATCGATTTAAGTACCAGGTGGTTAATTAATGCAGCGGTCAGATATGAGAATTACAGCGATTTTGGTGGTACACTTAATTACAAACTGGCCACCCGATATAAGCTTACTGATAATCTGATGATCAGGGGGGCGCATAGTACCGGATTCAGGGCACCATCTTTACATCAGCTCTATTTTAACAGGGTCAACACTCAGTTTATCGGCGGACTCCCTTTTGATATTGGTACTTTCGGAAATGATAGTAAAGCTGCCCGTTTACTTGGGATACCTGAATTGAAACAGGAGAGATCAAGGAATTTCAGTAGCGGACTATCAATGAGAATCCCAAAATGGAATGTTAGCATGAGTGTAGATGCATTTCAGATTAATATTTACGACCGTATCACTTACACCGGATCATTCAGTGCAAGTGATAGTCCTGAAGATGCTGAACTGGCTTTACTTCTGGCCCAGGTTGGTGCATCTTCTGCCTCTTTCTTTGCAAATACCATTGATGCTCAATCAAGAGGTATTGATATTGTGTTCAGCTATTATACCAAAATCGGGTTAGGTAAGCTCCGCAGCAATTTCTCAGCTACATTCTCTGAAACGCAGCAGCCTGGCGATATCCATGCCTCAGATCAGTTGGCAAATAAGCTCGATACATATTTCAATGAGTTTGATAGAATCTTGCTCGAGTCGGCTTCTCCAAAAACCAAAATGAATCTCAGTCTTAACTACAGCTACAAAGGGTTCAACATATTTTTGCGCGAATCCTACTTCGGAAAGGTTACTCATGCCAGTCGGGTCGTAGCAGATCAGCAGGTTTTATCGGCTAAGTTGTTATTGGATTTGTCGATAGGCTATACTGTTAAGAACAATTTGACTTTTACCGTTGGGGCAAACAATCTTTTAGATGTTTACCCTGATCTGATTCTGCCGGATAATGCCGATTATAGCTCAGGGAGGTTTCCGTATTCACGTCGGTCAACTCAGTTTGGATTTGGGGGGCGGTTTTTGTTTGTTAGAGCAAGCTATTTCTTGTAAGATTTCTTGGAGAAAGACTTAGGAAATAGGAAAAAGGACGTAAGGCTAGGTGTTAAGATTAAGTTGATGGCTATCAGAATTTAGCTTTTCAATGAAAATAATTACTTCAGCTCAAAGATGGCCAGAACCGGATTGTCGTCTTCTTTTAGGTTTTCAATCTGCTGAAGCAATTTCTTTGAATATCTGAAAGACTGATTTTGTTTGATCTTGTCTTTGCTTTCGATTAATTCATATGCTCCAAGTGGAGCTACCCATTCATTTTGTGGGGTAATTGCAACCGGGTATGCGGATGAACAAAACAATATGTCATCAGAATCATCCCCTAATCTGATCAGTTTTTCATCCTCTTTCATCCAGAGGAAAGGATCAATGGTGTACCTATTGTCCTTATCTTCAATGAATAAGAGAAAATAAAACAAGTTCCCAAAGTCGAAATATGGTCCAGCTGGAGTTAACTTGTTGGCTGGATAGCTCATCCCTTTGGTTCTGGCATACTCTGCAACCTGATCCTCACCTGACCATTGATATGGTCCGAATTCAAAAGCGTATTGTAAGACAATAGAGTCTTCCTCCAGTGAGTAAATGGAATCATGATAAGAAGGAGAGTACAAATAAGATTGGTCAGATTGGGTGTAAATGGCCTTCCCATATCCGTTGTATCCGTTAACATGTGGAATAAAAAGCATCGGTTCAGATACCTTCATGTCAATTAATCGGAGATAATAATCCTTTGGGTAATGCACAAAATATTTATTTTCTGAAACAAAGCGTAAGTCTGCCGGTTTTACCGGAGTCTGGATATCCCGAATGAAATTGCCATCCAGATCATACTCGCTGGTTTTTCGTGCGCCCCGATCATTCAGGTAGATACGATTGGCACCGGTTAGAATAGAAAAACTTGCCATGTCAGTATATTCACCGGGACCTTTTCCTTCTCGACCAATAGATCTTAAAAATCGTCCTTCTTTGTCAAAAACAAGCACCCCGTTTTTTGTCGGAAAATCGATAATGAAAATCATATCATTATGAAACTCCAGTTGAAAGATATGGCTCATTAAACAATCATTGTTTGTCTCCAGCGGGATCAGTCGCACACTTTTCATCAGCTCAGACATTACTGAAGGTTTAGGGATAGTATTTTTACGAATGGTAATAACTTGTTCGGATAGATGATTCTCCTGTTGATTTTGACATCCGGCAAATACGATCAGAAAAACAAAGACAGAATAAAAGAGGTATTTCATCATAATGTGAGTTATGTGTATCTATTTCAAATATACAAACTTATCAAACCTTGATGGCTAAAAACAAGAATTGTATCTTTATATCTTAACAATATGGATAGCATATCATTTAATTCCTGCAAAATGAAAAAGTTTAATTTAGGTAAACCAATATCGTGGTTTTTGATTGCAGTATTCTTTATTTCTTCATGTAATGTCGATAAGGATACTGAGAAAAAAGAATGGATTGATCCATTAGATGAAACTACAGAGCAAAGGTATGAAAGAATGGAATGGTGGAGGGAAGCACGCTTTGGACTGTTTATTCACTGGGGAGTATATTCAGTACCGGCCGGGACGTATAACGACGAACGGATTAATGGAATTGGCGAATGGATTTTGCTCCGTGGTAAAATTCCCGTAAGTGAATATAAGGCTTTTGCCTCTGATTTTAATCCTGTTAAGTACGATCCAAAGGCCTGGGTTAAGATGGCTAAAGATGCAGGAATGAAATATATTGTCATTACAGCTAAACATCATGACGGTTTTGCCCTGTTCGATTCAAAAGTGTCAGATTGGGATATCGCCGATGCATCTCCTTATGGGAAAGACCTGCTTGAACCTCTGGTAAAGGCAGCAAAAAAGGAGGGAATAAAAATTGGTTTCTATTATTCACAGGCACAAGACTGGACTCATCCCGGTGGTGCTAAAAGCGGATATCAGGAGGGAGAATACTGGGATGAAGCACAGGCAGGAAGTTTTGATGATTATTTGAAGGATATCGCATATCCGCAGGTAGAAGAGATACTTACAAATTATGACATCGATATTTTATGGTGGGATACTCCGCGCTGGATGAATAAGGAGAGAGCAGAACTGTTGCGCCCTCTGATCTCACTAAAACCAGAACTCATTACAAACAATCGCCTGGGTGGTGGTTATAAGGGAGATTCAGATACTCCTGAACAACATGTTCCGGCTACAGGTATTGAAGGCCGGGATTGGGAGGTTTGTATGACAATGAACAATACCTGGGGATATAAGAGTTATGACGATAATTGGAAATCGACCGAAGACTTGTTGTATAAGCTTATTGATATTGCATCAAAGGGAGGTAATTTCCTTCTCAATATCGGACCTAAGCCCGATGGCACAATACCGCAGGAGTCTATTGATAGATTAGCAGAAATTGGTGTCTGGATGAAAACTAACTCAGAGTCAATCTATGGAACTATGGCAAGTCCTTTCCGTCGCCCCTGGTGGGGTCGTTGTACTCGTAAAGAACTTGATAAGGGAATAAGTCGTCTTTATCTCCAGGTTTTCGACTGGCCGAAAGATGGCAAACTGTTCATTCCTGTAAAAAACGAAGCGGTTCAATGCTATTCTCTTTCTGATCAGAATCAGATTTTTAAAGTGGAAAAAACAAAAAAAGGACTCCTGGTACGATTAACAGGTGAAGCACCAGATGAGTTATCATCGGTAATCGTTCTTGATATTGAAGGAAGTCCTGATGTACCGAATCAGAATATTTCACTGAATGAAATCGGGGGGCTTACACTAAAACCAGAGGAGAGCGATTTGGAGAACCGTGGTTATGTTTCAACAAATCACGCTGAACTGGTTCGCGACAAAGAATTATCATACATAACATGGAAAGAGACAAGAACATGGATGGAGTGGCCTGTTGAGATTGCAGAAGCTACAGAGTTCGACATGTATATCACTTTATCTTCAAATACTCCTGATAATAAGATAATTATTGAAGTAGGGGAGGAGGATCTAGAATTTGAACTGCCTGATACAAAAGGGCTTGGTAACTTCATAAGGAGCAAGATCGGTAGTGTTATGATACCTGCCGGAATTTCAACCATTAAAGTAAAAGGGAAGAATAAGAAATGGCAGGAGATATATTTCGGTAATATTGAATTTATTTGAATATCTGAAAGATTGATTTTGTTTGATTTTGTCTTTGCTTTCGATTAATGCATTGACTCCAAGTGAGTCTATTTCATGTCACCCATCGAAAGTCCTTGATACTCGATTTTGTAATCACTAAACTTTCTGGATAAAGATTTGGATTTTTCTTGTAATTCTGGAATACTGATGTTCTTATGCTGACGTTTTACTTCTGCAATGATCATTATTTTTTTCCTTTCATTCACCGCCACAATATCGATCTCATTTTTATTGGCCTTTTCCCAGTAGGTCCCAATTTGAGAATAATCTCCTGATTCAATCATCATCTCTGTAAAGTATTTCTCAAGAATTCGTCCGCTGTAGACTTTATAATCACGGCGAGCAATTTCTTTGACATAGTCTAGGTTGCCTATCTCAATTGCACTACGATATTTATAAATGAACCGAAACCAAAAGTTTAAAAAATTATCATGTATTTGATACTTAACCGATCTGCTTGTTGGCTTAGAGAAAATCGGTCTGACTTTTCTGATTAATCCGTAGTCATTTTCGAGTCTGTCAAGAAAGCCTCCAATTGGCATCTCCAAAATTGATTCGATTTCATTACGTGAAGTTTTTGAGGAAGCAATTAGCGAGAGAATGGAAAAATAATTTCCGTACTCCTTTCCAAACTCATCAATCAAGACATTCTTACCTTCATCAATAAAAATAGAGTTGAAAGAGAAGATTTCATTCATGATGGAGTTGAAAGTGTAAGCTTCTGCTTCAATTAGTTGCTCAACATACTTGGCTACCCCTCCGGTAATCATATAAAATGCTAATAAATCTTCGTTTGTGTAGTTTGGATTATGGTCTTTCATGATTTCCTTAATGGTTGAAAGATCAAAAGGTTTTAAATGAATTCTCTGAGTTGCTCTGCCAAATAGGGGTTCCTTAGAGTTTTCAAAGATATGTTTCATTAGTGAATAGACTGATCCGCAAAGTATTAGATTGATCCTGCTTTCTTCCTTGTGTCTGTCCCATATATTCTGCATGTCGCTGTAAACAGATGGATTGATAGATAGAAATTCCTGAAATTCGTCAAGGATTAATGTAAAATGCTTTGTTTTTGAAAGTTCCATGAGGTAGCCAAACACCTCTTTAAAGGACTTGAAAATTCCAAAAACCTCAACATTGAGTTGCAATCTAATGACTTCGATCAATTCTTCACACAGCAGAGCTTCATTTTTCCTGGCTACAAAAAAATACACGCAATCCGTATTCTCAGAGGATTTTACTAATAATGTTGTCTTCCCAATTCTTCTTCTTCCAACAACAAATGACATTTGTGCCGATTTTAAAGCTTTGCTCCTGATCTTTTCAAGAAGGGATAATTCCTTTTTTCTATTGTAAAATTTCATAACCCAAGACTTTGCTATCGCAACAGCCGTTACTGTAACCGGGGTTGCTGTAACGCAAATATAGGAATTTTTCTTTACTTCATATGCATCAACACTAGAACCGGACCTTGATCATCTGAGGGATTTTCGCAGTATTCCAGCAATTGGTCCCTGATATCAGGACGAGAAACACTAAGTTTTCTTATGCAATTCATGTCCCTTGTTTGTATAATTCTATCTCCGTCAAATATATCTACGCATAGGTTTTGATCTGGAGAGTAATGCCATATTCTTGTTGGTTCAAAGCCGAATATGTCATTTTCAATACAGTTATATGGTTCCTGCTCATCATCTTTTAAGCAGACTGTACTTCTGCCAATTGAAAAAGATTCTTCTGTTTTAAGATTGTAGAGAACTGTTTGTCCGTCTTTCACAATATGTACTACCAGGAATCCTGAGATATAATGTACCGACCAGGGGAATATGTATTCATATATATCAAGGCTCCATTGCTGATTGTACATTACGTCTCTGGTAAGATTATTCTTTTCTGTAGTGAACCTATATTTTGGAAAGCTGCTGCCGTCTTCAGAGTACTGGTAAACAGTGTCGTTATACATCTCCCAGAAGTAGGCGCCATCTTTACCCGCAAATATCTTACAATGCTGTATGTTTGCACAAACCAAATCTTTGTCATTGGCTCTTGGCAGAACTTCTCCTACTTTGTTTAATGCCAAATCAAACAGCACGAGACTTGAGAAATTGTCACTTGGCTCCCAGGGACGGTGTGGCATAAAGCTGATCAGATTATCGAAATGGCATTCCATTCCAAGAATGTATTTTGCAGAGAAATATTCACTGAGATCCTTTTGTATCAGCACTTTGCCAGAAAGATTATAGACTATAACACGTGAGGCTCCAGAATCGGTAATTATAATCTTTGTTTCATCTTTGCTCATTGTCCCCTGAAGCATCATTCCATAATATTCTCCAGGTCCTTTTCCGGTTTTTCCAATTTTGCTAACGAATTTGCCGTTTCTGTCAAAAAGGAATAACTGCATTTGGCCAAAGTCCCAAATCAGAATGTATTTTTCACCCAGAAACCAAAACTGAGGCTCCATAATAAAACAATCAAGATTTGATTCCAGCTCCAGAATCTCCACATCATTCACCAGTTCACTCAACGGAAAATTTTTTCGGTTATTGAGGGCTTCAGTGATATTAATTTCGATTATCTCGCTGCTGGTCTCAGTTTCATTGGTGCAATTTGTCAGAATCAGGCAAGAAATTGCAAGCAGGTAAGCTAAAGTTATTTTCATCGTGGTTCAGGTTTTCAATAATCTAAAATGGGGGGCTGAATAAAAGTAGGAAAAACTTCCTGAATCTCAAATATACAAACTTATCAAACCTTGATGGCTAAAAACAAGAATTGTATCTTTATCTCTTCATGTAATGTCGAAAAGGGTACTGAAAAAAAAGAGTGGATTGATCCATTAGATGAAACCACAGAGCAAAGAGATGAGAGAATGGAATGGTGGAGAGATGCACGCTTTGGACTGTTTATTCACTGGGGGGTATATTCTGTACCGGCCGGGACATATAACGACGAACGGATTAATGGAATTGGCGAATGGATTATGCTCCGTGGTAAAATTCCCGTGAATGAATATAAAGCTTTTGCCTCTGACTTTAATCCTGTTAAGTATGATCCAAGGGCCTGGGTTAAGATGGCTAAAGATGCAGGTATGAAATATATTGTCATTACATCCAAACATCATGACGGTTTTGCCCTGTTTGATTCAAAGGTGTCAGATTGGGATATCGCCGATGCATCTCCTTATGGAAAAGACTTGCTAAAACCACTGGTAAAGGCAGCAAAAAAGGAGGGAATCAAAATTGGTTTCTATTATTCACAGGCACAAGACTGGACTCATCCCGGTGGTGCTAAAAGCGGATATCAGGAAGGCGAATACTGGGATGAAGCACAAGCAGGTAGTTTTGATGATTATTTGAAAGACATTGCTTATCCGCAGGTAGAAGAGATACTTGCAAATTATGACATCGATATTTTATGGTGGGATACTCCGCGCTGGATGAATAAGGAGAGAGCTGAACTGTTACGCCCTCTGATCTCACTGAAACCCGGACTCATCACAAACAATCGCCTGGGTGGTGGTTATAAGGGAGATTCAGATACTCCTGAACAACATGTTCCGGCTACAGGTATTGAAGGCCGCGATTGGGAGGTTTGTATGACAATGAACAATACCTGGGGCTACAAGAGTTATGACGATAACTGGAAAACGACCGAGGACTTATTGTATAAGCTTATTGATATTGCATCAAAGGGAGGTAATTTCCTTCTGAATATCGGACCTAAGCCTGATGGCACAATACCGCAGGAGTCTATTGACAGATTAGCTGAAATTGGTGCTTGGATGAAGACTAACTCAGAGTCAATCTATGGAACTATGGCAAGTCCTTTCCGTCGCCCCTGGTGGGGCCGTTGTACACGCAAAGAACTTGAAAACGGAATAAGTCGTCTTTATCTCCAGGTATTCGACTGGCCGAAAGATGGCAAACTGCACATCCCGGTCAATAATGAAGCGATTCAATGCTATTCTCTTTCCGATGAAAGTCAGATTTTTGAAGTGGAAAAAACAAAAAAAGGACTCCTGGTAGGGTGATGGCATAACACAGATTTCTCGCATTTATCCGTATATTATCCGCTATTATAAAAACTATTCACATAAACAGGGAGGTTCAAATGAGTTTTAAATCAAAGATTATGACCATGCTTGTAATGGTCTGTTTTATTTTCATCAACCCAGGGGTTTTCGCCCAGGAAAAATTAGGTGAGGCCATGTATAAACACCTATCGGAATTGGCCAACACCGGTGATAACAGTACCATAATGGCCCTGAATGCCCAACCCAGAGATCTTGATTGGAGTTCAGCTGAGGAGAAGGAGTTTAAAGGACATTTGCGCTTTCTAAGTTCTGCGCAAGAAGGTAGCATTGATGAGACCAAACTATTCTTTGTCAGAAGTGCTGCCGAAGGAAACATCTATATCCTCACTATCCCCGACAGGGATAATCCGCTTTACCAGGATCTTGACGAGCTGATAAAAAGTAAGTTTAATTTTAGCATTAGAGTTCTTGATACTAACATAGGGGATGATGCTTACCAATTCGCGCAGTTTGTTTCATATCCTGTTCAACCGGCTTTTGACAAGATTTTCAGACTGATGATTATCCTGATGCTATTTCTTATTATGGTGGGTATGGGACTTACATTAACCGGAAAAGATTTCGTGTTTGTGCTGACGAAGCCCAAAGGGATGATATTAGGGGAGATCCTGCAGTTTGGAATCATGCCGTTAATCGCAGTTGGACTGGGTTACTTGTTGGGTTTCCATGAAAACTACCCCTATATTTTCGTGGGTATGGTACTAATCACTGCTACCCCTGGAGGTGTTACCTCCAACTTGATGACCCACTATGCTAAAGGTGATGTAGCCCTATCCGTTTCACTAACATCTTTATCAACTGTGCTGGCAATTTTCTTTGTGCCCATATTGCTGAATGCCTATTGTTCTAATATTCCGGATGTCAAAGTGCCTACCAGTACAATTGCTCAGACCATCATTATTCTGGTAATTGTTCCATTGATTATTGGAATGCTGGTGCGGAGGTTTAAAGAAAAACTGGCTAAAAAGATGATCCCCATATTCAATATTCTTGGAATCATTGCATTGCTGTTCCTGATCGTTGCCGGAATTGTAAACAACCTTGAGGGATTTGCTGATACTGAGCGATATGGAGTTAAGTTCTATTCAATGATTCTCCTGCTGACATTATCAGGAATGTTTATCGGCGCATTGGTGCCATTCCTGTTCCGAGTTGCCAATTTCCAGGTCAGGGCCATATCGCTGGAAACAGGTTTAAGAAATGCCTCATTGGCCATGTCAATCGCATTGCTGATCCAGGATTCAATGGGAGACTTTCATTCATCCATGTTCTGGGTATCAGGAATGTTTGGTTTAACCATGTATCTGGCTGGTCTGGTGTCTATAAAACTTTATCCTAAGATTTTTCCAATAAAAGATTAGTCCTGACTATTGTAGTGCAAAAAAAAACTCTCCCCGGAGGCTGGGAGAGAACGGAACTACGCAGGTGAAAAAGGAAGCCTCCGGGGAGTAGTTTGAAAAATTGGGATTAGCTATGTGATTTAGTGTGTCAATTTTACATCTTTGTTACACTTGTTAATCCTGTTTTTTATGAAAAGGTTACCCCTGTTTGACGAAAACTTTTCAAGAAAATTTCTTCGTCCTCATATTCAATCTATTGCAAAGGCAGTTTCTGCTCAGATTTGCGAAATTAAACAGCCAGGATGGATGACCGGGCTGGCAGGAATGGCTGTTCTCTTAGGTGAAAGTGCGTATTTCATGGACGAAAAGCCCAATTCAGGTGATGAAAAATCAGAAGCTCTGGCCAGGATTATGGGTGTTATTAATGATGGATTCAATTTTCCTACCCTGGCGGCCGGACTCACAGGAATCCTTTTTGCTTTCCGTTACCTCGGTGAACGAAAACTAATTGATTCCGATGATGCCCACGCTCTTGACGAAATTATTCCCTTTCTTAAAAAATGGGGTGAATCACGAATTGAAAATGGGGATTTTGATATGCTGCATGGGGGATTGGGGCCGCTTTTTGTGTTGTCATCTGGGCCAGGAAGATGGGCCGATTTGTTGGTTGATAAATGGACCGATTCGTTGGTTGATAAATGGGCCGATTCGCGAATCGGCCCCTACGGTGATTTACGCAATATTGATCTTGGGTTGGCTCATGGTCTTCCTTCCTACCTACTTTGCCTTTCAAATATCAATATTCAATCATCGCAAATAAAAACTGGGCTTAATACACTTCTTGCTACTGCTGACTTTACGCAAAAGCATGGTTCTGTATTCCCGACACGCATAAAAGACGGCCTTGCACAATACCCCTCAAGACTTGCCTGGTGCTATGGGGATGCGGGGATTGGGATTAGTCTGATGCTGCTGGAAGAACGTTTATTGGTTGAACGGTTTAGCGGTTTAACCGGGGTACATGGAATAGGGCAGAAGGTTCTGGAGTTGGCTGCTGAGCGGCGTGATCAGAAGAATACGCGGGTGGAAGATCCATACCTCTGTCATGGCTCATCAGGATTAGCCCTGATCTTCTTCAAAGCATATCTTTTATCGAAAAACGATAAATTCAAAGAAGCGGCCCAATACTGGACTAAAGAAACCCTGAACTATCTGAATACTTCTTATTCACCCAATCACCCAGTCACCCAGTCACCAAATTCACCAGCAGATCCCTCCCTCCTAAACGGTCTTTCAGGAATAGGCCTCACCCTAATGGCAATAGACAAGGGCTACCTCCCAGGCTGGGAAAAAGGATTATTACTATAGAATTTCTTAATCATATTTCCTAGCCCTAATTTCTAAGACCTACTTCCTCAATACCGCCCACAACACCTACACAAAGGCAGGCACTACACTCTGACAAATGTAATCGGTCTAACAATCTGCCTGTCGCTGGTGATTTTCATTCCAGGGGCTTCGCAACTACTAAAAAGCAAAGATGAATCCGGTTGAGGTAATGAGGAGGGAATAGGGGCCTTGCATTGTCG
>JAYEFL010000207.1:0-33970 GCA_034658635.1 Bacteroidota bacterium
TGCTAATCAGCAGGAGCGACCATTTTATACTTTAAGTGCGATAAGTTCAGGTGTGAAGGATGTGAGGGAAGTGATAGCTAAGGCAAAGAAGCTTCAGTTCTTTGATCGTCCAAATCCCATATTGTTTATTGACGAAATTCATCGTTTCAGTAAGTCTCAGCAGGATTCCCTGCTCGGAGCAGTTGAACAGGGAACAATAACCTTGATTGGAGCAACAACTGAAAATCCTTCATTTGAAGTAATATCTCCCCTTCTTAGCCGGTGTCAGGTTTATGTACTAAAACCCTTAGATGAGAAAGCCCTTTTAAATTTAATTGACCATGCCCTTATTACGGATATTCACTTAAAATCTAAGGATGTAGAAATAGTTGAAAATGAAGCTCTCCTAAAATACTCCGGAGGAGATGCACGAAAGCTCTATAACATTCTTGATCTCGTCATTAACTCAGAAGAGAAAGATAAGGTCCTGATTAACAATGAGATTGTCATGGCCCGCATACAGGAAAACATGGCCATGTATGATAAGAATGGCGAATTACATTATGATATCATTTCAGCTTTTATTAAATCGATGAGAGGATCTGACCCGAATGCTTCGCTATACTGGCTTGCAAGAATGATAGAAGGAGGAGAAGATCCAAAGTTCATTGCCAGAAGACTTGTGATTTTCTCATCAGAGGATATTGGTCTCGCCAATCCCAATGCTCTGTTATTAGCAAATGCCTGCTTTGATAGCATTCATAAAATAGGATGGCCTGAAGGGAGGATAATCCTTTCTCAAACCACTGTTTACCTGGCAACCAGCCCTAAGAGTAATTCAACATATTTAGCAATCAAGAATGCTCAGGAACTCGTACGTGAAACTGGCGACCTGCCGGTTCCCCTACACTTGAGAAATGCTCCTACAAAATTGATGAAGAAAATTGGGTATGGTCAGGATTATCAATATCCGCATGAGCACCAAGGGCATTTTATCCAAGAGGAATATTTGCCAGAAGAAATTTCTGGCAAAATTTTATGGGAACCAGACAATAATAGCAAAGAAAAAGAAATCAGGGAACGAATGAAATCATTCTGGAAAAATAAATATGACTACTAATGACCAGCCAATGTCAGATTTTATAAAAAACTTAAGAGGCAAGAAAAATAGTTTCTTTCTGATAGCAGGTCCTTGTGTTGTCGAATCTGAAGAACTATGCATAGAGATTGCAGAAAAACTATCCCTGATTTGCTCTGAACTTGAAATCCCCTGGATTTTCAAAGCCTCTTACAGAAAAGCCAACCGATCAAAAATTGGTTCTTTTTCAGGCATTGGTGATAAACAAGCGCTCAACATTCTAGCCAGAATTGGTGAAAAATATAATGTCCCGGTGATCACAGATATTCATGAATCTGCCGAAGCTGCTTTGGCAGCAGAATATGTGGATATCTTGCAGATACCAGCCTTTCTTTGCAGGCAAACTGATCTTTTGTTGGCAGCGGGCCGAACAGGCAAACCGGTTAATATCAAAAAGGCACAGTTTCTGGCACCAGAACAAATGACCTTCGCAATAGAAAAAATTACAAGCACTGGCAATACTGATATCCTTTTAACGGAGAGAGGATCTCTTTTCGGATACAGGGACCTGATCGTAGATTTTCGATCCATTCCTGAAATGAAAAAAACCGGATATCCTATAATTTTTGATGGCACTCATAGTCTGCAAAAACCCAATACCAGTTCTGGAGTAACTGGTGGTGTTCCAGAGTTTATTCCTCCCATGTGCAAAGCAGCAATTGCAGTTGGAGCAGACGGAATATTTCTTGAGACTCATCCCAAACCGACAGAAGCTCTATCAGACGGAGCCAATATGATTTCTTTAGACCAAATGAAACCCTTGCTAAGTAAACTGAAAAGAATCTATTCAGCACTTTAACCCATTTCAATAGATCTATTATGAATAGAATCACCAAGCATCTGATTCTCGCCCTCCTAGTTTTTTGTATTCTGGCAATTGATCAAAGTCATGCCCAAAATACTGATATCCGTATTCAGTCCATTCTTGATCAACATGCCACTGCCATCGGCTATTCAAAGCGTAAGGAAGTCAACAGCCTTATCTCATTCGGATCTATCGAACAATTAGGCAACACCCTCAAGATAACGATATTACAAAAGAGACCTGACAAATACCGCCTGGATATTCATCTTGACGATGGTCGTATAACTCAATCCTTTGATGGAAGAAAAGGCTGGAGCCTGAACCCATATTTATCTTCTGACACTCTCATTATTGAAGGGATGGAGTTAAGGCAGCTTATAGAAAGCGCCCTGTTTGACGGTATCTTATTCAACGCAGGAGAATTAAATTACACGCTGGAATATGGAGGAGAAGACCTGATAGCTTCTACACCTAGCTACATATTGATATTGAAGAAGCCATCAGGAGACAGGATGAAGTTTTTCATTGATAAAAATGATTTTCTTATTAAAAGAACTGAAGCCAGCATCTTTTTAAAAGGCTTTCCATATGAATCCAATTCCGTTTTCTCTGATTTCAGAAAGATTGAGGGAATGGTACTCCCATTTAAAATCCTGAATAACAACGGACAACTCTCTACTCATATTATTGTTGATACAGTAAGGGTGAACGAGGTGATTGAAGACGGTTTATTTTCTGGTAAACGCTAAGCTGAAATCTATTGGATTTGCCTGTTACCAGCAAGCAATGAACGAATCGGATTAACTATCCTAACCAGGAAGCTCATGTTATCAGTGATAATTTCAGCCTTTCCTGTCATACCCTGCGTTAACAAAAGATCTTTGCTGTAGGAAGATAGTAAACCATTTGGGAAAGTAACTTCAACCAGGTAGAACTCTTGTTCTGTGACTAAAGAAATAGAATTGACCAGACCAATTAGCATACCATATTCCATATATGGATACTTATCCAGTTTAACCAGTACTTTATGACCAATTGCCACTTTGCCTGAACCAACAACTGGCAATTCAAGTTTCCCCAAGAGAATGTCGGGTTCATTCTGGACCACTGTCATTACCCGATCACCCTTCATTATCTTTTGGTTTTCCGCCCAATATCTGGTCAGACTAACCCTACCGTCAACAGGAGACCTGAAAAGATAATTCACCTCCCACTCAGATATTGTTCCAATCAAACCTGTAAGTTTTTCCTCAATGGAAATTACCAGAGCCCGTTCATCCTCTTTGTCCTGAATCTGATACTCCACAATTTGGTGTTCAAGTCTATCTATTTGGATTTGCATAAGCGACAGACCTGACCGGGTTTCCTCAAATTGAAATTGTTTTTGCATACTCTCTTGAGATGCAGCTTCAAACTCAAGCTCAGATATTACACCATTATCAAACAGCTCCTTTTGTCTCAACAACTGCTTTTCAGAAAGTTTCAGATCTTTATTTCGCAATTGTCTTTGCTGGAACAAGCGATCAAAATGAATCTTCGTATCCCTTAGTTCTTTTTTAGCAGCAAAAATTCTCTCTGAGTACCTATCCATTGTAATAAATGATATATAGTCACTTACAGCACTTCTTAAATAAGCAAACTCATCCTTAACAGAACCCGGCTGAGCTCTGTCCCTTTTAATAAAATCTAACAGTCTGGAGGTATCTTTTAAGACGATCCAGGATTTAAGCGAATCCAAATCCCCTCTTATCCCACTAATAAAATCATAATCAACAGAGCTTTCTAAAAGGGCCAACTCCTGACCAACAGTAACTTGATGGCTATCCTGAATAAAAAGCTTAACCAAATATCCACTGTTTTTGGCAACTATTTCTACTGGTGGCCGATCGCTGGATATAGTAATTCTGGATGTCAAGCGATCAGGATATGAGAACCATGCTGATCCAAGTACTAATACCATTAAAACCATAGCAAAACTAAGGGTACCCCAGCGAACCAGCCATGATGGTGTTTTACCAATAATTTCCCTTACAGGATCACTCCTCAACTCTATATTTTTGTCCCAATCCGTCATTAACTACCTAGTTCAAGTTGATTTTTGACCAATTCAAAGTACACACCTTGTTTCATAGTCAATTCTTCATGATTGCCTGTTTCAACAATGCACCCCTTCTCAAGCACAACAATCTGGTCAGCCTTCTTCACAGTACTGAGTCGATGAGCAACCACAATAACCGTTTTGCCACGATAATACTCATTCAAATGATTCATAATGAGTCTTTCATTATTTGCATCCAAAGCGTTAGTGGCTTCATCAAAAAATAAAATATCAGGATTCTTATAAACGGCTCTGGCAATTAAGATTCTCTGCTTTTGCCCCTGACTTAATCCCTGTCCTTCTCCTCCAATTTTTGTATTGAAACCCAAGGGCATCAGTCCTACAAACTCACCAATATTAGCAATCCTCGCAGCTAATGCCAGCTGAGCCTTATCAATTTCATCGTCGCCAAGGGCAATATTTCGTGCAATTGTATCCGAAAAAATATAACCATCCTGAATCACTACACCGCAATGCGCACGATAAACATTTTGATCAATATTTCTTACAGGGCTATCGCCAATCCTAATTTCACCTTCCACAGGACTATAAAACCCAAGAAGGAGCTTTATAAGAGTGGTTTTCCCACTGCCACTAGAGCCAACAATTGCAGTTACTTTATTTTCAGGAATTGTTAAACTTATTTTATCAAGCACCTTTTTTGATTGTGGACCCTCATATTGAAATACCAAATCTCTTATATAAAAACTATGATCCAGGGGTAAATCAGATGCCATAATATCAGAAGATTTCTGTTCGTCTGAATGTTCATGAACCTCAGCCAATCGTTCCAAAGATATTTTTGCATCCTGGGCAGAATGTATAAATCCGATTAATTGCTCGATTGGCGCATTCATAAATCCTATAATGTATTGAACCGCGAACATTACTCCCAATGTCATATTAGATTCAATTACAGCCTTTGCTGCTATGAACGATATCAGAATATTCTTGGTATCATTAATTAAAACAGAACCAATCCGCTGATACTGTGTTAGCGTCAAACTCTTTACCCTAACCCTGAAAAGTCTGGCCTGTATTCCCTCCCACTCCCAACGCTTAGTTTTTTCACTGTTATTAAGCTTAATCTCCTGCATCCCTGCCACAAGTTGAATAATGCTATTCTGATTCTTTGATAACTGAGAAAAGCGTTTGTGGTCAAGCTCACGACGACGCTTCAGGAATACCAGTATCCAAATAAAATAAAGAATGCTTCCAAGCACAAAAATCAATAAGATCAAGCCATTGTATATTGCCAGAACAATACCAAATACAAGAAGGTTAAACATTGAAAAAAGAATACTTAAAGACGAATTTGTCAGGAAACTCTCAATTCTCGAATGGTCTCCTATTCTCTGCAAAATATCACCTGTAAGTCTGGTCTCAAAAAATGAAACCGGCAATCGCATAAGCTTAATAAGATAGTCTGAAATCAGGGTAACATTTACTCTGGTTGAGATATGGAGGAGCAACCAACTTCTGATAAACTCGATACTTGTTTTTCCAATTATCAAAACAAACTGAGCAAGGATAACAAGGTAAACAAACTTCAGATCCTGGTTACCAATACCAATATCTACAATAGCTTGAGTAAGGAAAGGAAGAATCAGCATCAGAAGTGAACCAACGAGCATCCCAATAACTAATTGTATAAGCAACTTCTTATGCGGCTTCAGATAGCTGAATAAAAATGAGAAACTGGCCCTATCTTTCTTCTCACCCTCCTGCTCATAGAACCCAGGAGTTGGGTCAAGCAGAAGACACAGACCTTCATCTTCTCCATCTCTTTTTGTGCTTAGCCAACCTTTAAGAAATTCTTCACGGGTATAGCTTACTTTGCCCACTGCAGGATCAGCGACAAACACTTTGCGCTTAGTAACTTTATATATTACGATGAAATGACGTTGCTCCCAGTGAGCAATACAAGGTAGAGAGGCATTCTCCAGAAGTTGAGGCCAGGTAAGCCTGACGCCAATCGACCTAAACCCAATAGATTCGGCCGCTTCACTGATTCCAACCAGACTAACTCCCTGTCGGGAAATATGAGACCTCTCCCGAAGAGTCTGAATAGAAAAATTCTTACCAAAAGATTTTGAGATCATTCTCAGGCAGGCCGGACCACAATCCTTGGCATCCAACTGCCTGAAGAAGGGAAATGATTGCATACACTTCGTCTAAAATTCCTATCTAAAAATAGGAATTAATTCCAGACGATCGTAGTACTAAAGAATAATATCTTCGTCTGCTCCTACTGTAGTAGTTGATGAACCTTGGTCATCATCTCCGTCACCACCACGTACATTAAACATTTCATTGATAGTCAGAACATTCTCGCTTAGCAGATCAAAATTTCTTGTATTCATTTCCGTAGAATTAATAGATTTTTAACAACAGTTTCCATCTATTAATCCTAATAAGTGCGAAAAGGTAACCCCATGAACTCAAAAAAAATCAAAAAAAAATATGCTATCTTTTCAAAGTGAATATTCTGACTATGTTTCAATCCATATATTTATCCCGACAAATATGTCTCACAATTTTCCTGATCATACTATCTTTCAGACCCTTTGATGCATTATGTCAAAATCCATCCAAGACCTCAGCAATGTTTTTTTCTTCTCAGGTCATTGATAGTTTGCTGCATATTAAAATAGAGACAGATGATGAAAAGCAAGCCATTAAGGATGCTTTTAACAATTTTTATAGAAATCTTGATAAGATATCTGACAACAACTATGGTATTTGGCTTGATTCACTATATAGCTGGGGGAAACTTATTCAAAAAAATCAAGCAGATTTGACAATAAATCTTTTACTGCCAATTCATCAAAATGAATATGTTTATCAACTTGACTCTCTAAATGTTATTTCAGGGAAAATATTAAATCTCTTGGCGGTAGTACTTCGCAGAACAGGCGAGGAGGATATGGCTTTAGAAGTATATTCACAAGCCATAACATACTTCCAAAAATGCAATAACATTGATCCTCTGATACTTCCAGCTATATATAATAATATTGGCAATGCTTTCAAAGATATGGGTGATCTGTCAAAAGCATTGTATTATTCTTCTGAGGGAGTCAGAAACTGTGAATCTCATCTGAACGATTCTGATCTGTCAATCAATCAGGAGGAGTCTATTTCACAAAACCTTGTCAAAAGCCTGATGAACCTGGGGTTAATTAAAGCCAAAATGCTAAGATATGATGCAGCAGTACTGCATTTTGCAAAAGCCATGGAATTAGCACCTACATATTATCCTGACATTATCCACAAAATTCAGAACAACTTAGGCATTTCCCTAGCTAAGCTGAATAGATATGAGGAATCACGGGAGTGTTATCTTGCTGCAATAATGCAGGCTGGCAAAATGAATGACAAGGTATTGTTGGCTCAATACCAACTTAATTTTTCCAGTTTCTTACAAAAATATCAACCTGAAGAATTCAGTGATTATCTTCCTCTCGTTATAAAATCAGTTCAATGCTTAAGCGGATCAATTCAAAAACAAGAATTTCTGTCACTAATACTGGTTCAGGAATCTTATTATTATGAAGCATTAGGCGAATACCCTACTGCAATTTCAAAGCTCATTCAGGCTTTCCAGACTCTTCAGGGCATGCGTGATCCAATCCTATCGTGGAACCAAATTCCTAAACTACAAATTACCGTACGCCCATATATAGCCTTGGGTATAGTTAATGACCAAGCCAGAATCATTAAAAAACTGGCTTTGGAAGAAAACAAGCAGGAATACCTAACTCAAGCTCTTGATCACTATATATTTGCAGAAAGATTAATAGATAGCCTTAGAGGAAATTTAACAACTCAGGAAAGCAAGATAATCCTAAACCAACAGCAAAAAAGGACTTTCCGTTCCAAGGCTGATTTATGTGGAGAATTGTATCAATCTACCGGCCAGGCATATTATCTTACTGAGTTATTTAGTACTTGCGAGAAGGGTAAAACAGCAGGCTTGTGGTCAGAAATTCAGCAAGCTGATCTTAAAACTGGATATATTCCGAAGGAGCTGCTTGACCATGAAGCAAATCTCAAGAAAGATATTGTTCAAATTAATGATCGGATTGCTTCATTTAGTCTGACAGGAAATGCACCCATAGAGGAAGAAATAAGTTTGTTAAGAGATCAGAAGATAATTCTCACTACCTCACTTGACAGTTTATTGCAGATATACAATAAATCCTATCCTGAGTATTACAACCTCAAGTTCAGTAATAATACAACTGATCTTACTGATCTTCAGTCAGAACTGAATTTAGATCAGGTTTTCCTTCAGTTTTATTTTACTGATAATTTCTTACACCAGATACTGGTTTTACAAGACACAGTTATTTATAATCCCATACAAGATCCACAAAAGATTCTAAACAATGTTGAAACAATTTTGACTTACAACAGAATGATGAGGCCTGATTATTCCAGAATAGATGTTGAACAATATGTAAATGCAGCCTATTCGGTTTATCACAGTCTTTTTGGTGCAATCATTCACTTGGCCAAAGGGAAAAAACTGATTATTGCTCCTGATTCAAAATTGTCTTTGCTTCCCTTTGAGGCACTTGTTCAATCTGGGGATTATCAATACGAAACCGACTTCAGAGATCTGGATTATCTTATCTATACTCATGAGTTGACATATACTTATACAGCCACACTATGGAGTACTACACTATCAAGACATAAGTCTAAAAAGACAAATAGAAAAATTCTGGCTTTCGCTCCCTATTATGAAGATGATAAGATCAATGAACAATATGATAAATATTTTGGTGAATCATTACCAGTATTACCAGGCACTCTGGATGAACTAAAACACATTCAAAAGCTTTTTAAGTCAGATATTTACACCAGGGATGCAGCAACAGAAAAACGTTTCAAATCTAAGATTCAGAAAGCAGAGATTGTACATTTAGCAATGCATACTATCACCAATGATGAAGAGCCTCTGCAGACTTCTCTAATATTCAACCCTTTCACAGACCAGCTGGAAGATGGGAGATTAACTGCTGCAGAAATTCTCAATTACAGGATTAATGCCTCACTGGTAGTTCTCAGCGCCTGTAATACCGGTTCAGGCAAGCTAAGGGAAGGAGAGGGAATTATGGGTTTAGCAAGAAGCTTCATACAGGCCGGATGTCCTGGTCTGATACTAAACCTCTGGATTATGGATGATATCAGCGGCAAAAAGCTGATAAATAGTTTTTATTCTTTTTTGGCTGATGGTGAATCCACTTCAAGTGCACTTCACAAAGCAAAACTCACGCATCTGCAATCAGCAAACAAGCTCAATGCACATCCTCATTTCTGGGCAGGTCTTATCCTGTCAGGAAAAGATGCAGAGATATCAATTCACCGCAGAAGTCTTCTCAGCTGGCCAATATATCTGGCTTTTGGTCTGCTATTTATGACTTTTGTCTTTTGGAAAAAAAACAAAGGCCCCCGCAAACACAGGGACCTTTAGAATACTATTAATTCCGAAAATATACTCTACTGTTGAATAATCTGACTCGGTATATTCTTGCCTTTCGCCTTGCTACCTTATTGACTTGTGCTCTACGGGTTGGAAACTGTTGAGCTGGAAACTGCTGAGCTGGAAACTGTTGCAGTCAATCAGGCAAGTATATACTTATTTTTTTAGCTTTTTTAATAGTGTTGTGGCACTTTCTTTATAATCATGTTGATCCAAAACAATGATCCTGTTCAGTCTTACTTCGGCGTCTACTCGTTTCTCTTGACGCACCAGACACTTAATCTGATACCATTCAGCCTTTTCAATATGGGTATTATCATTATTCTCAATTACTTTTTTGAAATACTTATCAGCTGCTTCAAATTCCCCAATTTTGTAATTGGCAATCCCCTGATAAATCCAGGTATGCGGACCATCGATATTTCTATCCTCAACTAATTCATAAATATCCAATGCCCCATGCAAATCTTCTTTCAGGTAATTTCTATATGCCAGGGATATCAACTTATCTGTTACATCATCATCCCCTCTTGGCACACCAGGCCCAACATTCTCTGAGCTTAACTTATCCATGCTATTATCTATCCAATTCTCAGTGCCCATTCTCTGGCTCATAAATATCCCACTTGAGGTAAGGATAATAATCACAGCTGCTGCTGCTATTGCACGGCTAACCTTAGTACGCAATGGAATAACTTTAACAGATGGCTCAAATTCTTCTGCAACCTCCTTAACATGACTTCTGAAACTCATAACATCTGACTCCGAAATTGCCTTATCTATCTCACTTTCCAGCAATTCGCGCCCCTCCAACTCAGCAGAAACCGGATATCCGGAATTTGCATTAAAACGATCCAGTTCATCATGTAAGCGAACTGAATCCTTATCAGTTACTGCACGTTCAACCTCAGCATACCTTGCAATATCTTCAGCTGAAATGTCGAAGTCTATTTCTGAATGTATTTGATCTAATTGGCTTCGCAATGACAAAACATCCTCCTCCTCGATAGCCATATCCAACTTGGTGTCTTCTTGTGGACTGATCATCATTGGTGCTTTCAAAAGCTTCTCATCATAACCTTCTTCATGGATCTTGTCAAGCTCCTTCCGGAAGAACATGATCTCCTGCTCTAAAAGAGCAAAATCAATTTCCTTATGCAAACGAAAGGATGCAGAAAAGTCCGGATCAATTTTCAGCCGGTCCTCAAATTCTCTCGTTTCCTTAAGAGTTAACCGCCGTTCAAGGTAACGATCAAATAACTCAGTATAACTATTTTCAGTGCTCATTTTTCAAGTGTTTATAATTAGGATCATTTTGAATTCGTTTTACCAGAATTTCCTTACACTGGAATTTCCTTTTCTTAACATACTTTTCACTTTTCAGATTCATTCTTTTTTGAATCTCTTTTAGTGGAACCTTCTTTAAAAACAATTTCAGTATAGTCTGACAATCTTTATGAAGAGTTAGAAAATGCTTTTGATACAATCTGTAACGATCCTGTTCAGATACAATGTGCTCCATATCATCATCAAAATCTACATAAACCTGATTGTCTGATAACTCATCTGTTTGAATCCTGTTTTTACCCAGATGACGCAGCCAAACAATTCTTGACACTGAATAAAGGTAGGTTTTAAAAGAACAATTAAGCTCCAGCCCGTCCATCTTCAGCTTTTTGTAGATTATGATAAGAGCTTCCTGAAATGTATCCTTAGCATCTTCATCCGATCCACTATTTCTTATTACAAAGAACCTAATCTCAGAATAGTACTTTCCGTACACGTATCTGAGAACATCATTATCACTATTTTTCAGGCCTTTTAAAATGGCTTCGACAGTGTAATGAATCACTTGTTGATCCTGATCTTTATGAAAAGGTAACCCCAACTTTTCAATTTTTTTATGAACAATTATTTTTCATTAACAACTTGTATTCCCTAACGATCTAATTTCAAAAGTATTAGAATTAACTTTCAGTACAAACAAATTTGACGAAAATTAGTGTTAAAACACCATACATTTTGACGAACGTCACAATTAATCATGTGGGAAGAAGAAAAAATAGCAGACCAGTAAGCCGGATTCTGTTACCCCAAACGGAGCTTCTATCATTTATCTTGTTCGCAAATTGCTTCACGAATCTTGCAACCTACCCCCCGGCACCGGACGAGCAATCCTTATTTGCCGGTATACATGGTCTTGCAACCCATAAGAAGTACAGCTTCTACTGTCACCAGCAGAACTGGTAGGCTCTTACCCCACCTTTTCACCCTTATCCCGACAAATCGGGACGGTTATTTTCTGTTACATTACTGTGCCTCACAGCACCTTCCCGTTAAGAAGTATGGCGCTCTGTGTTGTCCGGACTTTCCTCTGAAGGGAAATCCCATCAGCGATAGAACGGTCTGCTATTCAATGCAAAGTTATCTATTTTGACGAATACGAACCAGGGTAGCACCAAATCCATACTCTTTAAAAGAGGCGTCCTCCTGAGAACAAACAGGATAATCATCTTCAACAGCTTTCCTAAGAGCTTCTTTCAAGGTACCATTGCCAATCCCATGAATAAAAATAATCTCCACGGCAGCGGTCTGAATTGCCTCATTCAACTCACTAGTGAATTTATTCATTTGGATCCTGAGTATTTCCCTGTTTGATAATCCCACCACTGAATCAACAAGTTGATTAACATGAAGATCTACCTCTTTGGCAATCTTGATTTTCTTACCACTACGAAATTGTCTGACACTATTCAATTGTGCATTTAAAGTCTCTTTATCTTCCACAACTGCTTCTTGAGTTTCCACATCCTCTTTAATCAAATCATAGATAATGGCATGTTCATGAAGAAAGTCATTTTCAACATATGCTCCTGATGATGAAAACTTTTTCACACTTAAAGGAATCCATTTTGAGATCAAAGGTGGAACTTCCTGCGCTTCAGCCAGAGTAAGAAACCCTTGAACATGAAACCCTTTTACCATGGATAATTCAGCAAGAGACAATTCCTGTATAAACATCTTAGTACCAGCCTCCAGCTCATCCATTTCGACCAAGGATAAACCTTCCTCATTAATCTGATAGAAAGCAAATCTTAAAACAAAATTGGAGTCGTTAACCAAATACCATCTCAAGCCGGAAAAATTGTTACTGTGAGCCTCATCATTAATCTGAACTGCAAGCAGAACAACTCGCAATGATGTGTCAGAATCAGCAAGTGATTTATCACGATATTGAACTTCGCTAACAAAACTTGTATTGGATTCAGCTCTGAAAGGCTCCTGATCAGGATCTTCAGGTATCACAACTAACTCAGATATGAGAAAAGGCATATCCCAACCATCTTTGGTATGAATTTTAACCATCTGAGCATCAATAAGTTGCTTAACCACCCCACCACCTACATCATTCAGAAAACGAACCCGGTCTCCAACTTTAATTTTCATCCGTTTATATTTTTTTTTAAATTGTCGTATGTAGCTCACATAACAAAAATAATCATCCGCGTGTGCGTCAAAATAGTTTTCCTTTTGTCATGTTCGGTTCATATATTTCTTATTATCAAATTAGGCCAAAGTTAGCTATTTTTGTGCACTTGAAATAGAATGACTGTAACTCCTGAAAATATCAAAATAGCTGATTTCACCTATGAATTGCCTGATTCAAGGATTGCTAAATATCCCTTGGAGAAAAGAGATCAAAGTAAACTTTTGATCTACGAAAGGGGGCAAATTCAAGAAGCAGTATTCTTTAACTTGCCTGAGATGCTACCTCATTTATCTGTTTTGGTGAGAAATAACACTAAAGTCATTCAAGCCAGGGTTGAGTTTACAAAGAGTACCGGAGCAAGAATTGAAGTTTTTTGTCTGGAGCCTGCCGATCCACCAGACTATGAATCGAACTTAGGCAGATCAGGCTCTGTTAGCTGGTATTGTCTTATTGGTAACGCAAAAAAATGGAAATCAGGCTCTCTTACAAGAGTTATTAATCTGGAATCCGAACAATTATGCCTTAATGCCGTTAGAGCCGAATCAACAGATGGAAAGGAGCTTGTGAGATTTAGCTGGCATCCACAAGAATACAGTTTCAGTGAAATCCTTGATCAGATTGGCACTACCCCTATCCCACCATACCTCCAGAGAAAAGCTGAACCAGAAGATAAATCAAGATATCAAACTCTGTATGCACTCACAAACGGATCAGTGGCAGCACCAACAGCAGGTTTGCACTTCACACCTGAAACAGAGAGAGTAATATCAAACAGACAGATCAGAATATCAGAGATAACTCTTCATGTGGGTGCAGGAACATTTACTCCGGTTAAAAGTAAAAGCATCGACCAGCATCTGATGCATACTGAACACATAAGGGTTACCAGAGATACAGTTCATGACTTACTGAACCATGGGTCTTTTGGTATAACAGCAGTTGGAACAACCAGCATGAGAACATTGGAAAGCCTGTACTGGCTTGGATATCTTCTGAAAACCGGAAAAGCTGGATTGACAGGTGAAATTCATATAGACCAATGGCTACCATATGAGAATAGCGAATTGGTACCAGTACGTAAAGCACTGCTTGAAATACTCATTCAAATGAGCGTTCAGGAATTGGAGTTCATTGATTTCAGTACTAGTTTATTTATCATTCCTGGTTATTCCTTTAAACTGGTCGACAGACTGATCACTAATTTTCATCAACCAGGGAGTACCTTACTTCTTCTTGTTGCTGCCTTCATCGGAGACGATTGGAGGAAGATATACAATTATGCCCTTAATAATGACTTTCGGTTTTTGAGTTATGGAGATAGTTGTTTGCTTATTAGAAATAAGACAGATTGAAACTGGAAACAATGGATAAACCCGGCTCTTACTACCCTCTGCGGTATGACTTAAAAAACTGGCTTCCCACTACAGCCAAAGAAGTAAAACTGAGAGGATGGGATCAGTTGGATGTGATTCTGTTTTCCGGAGATGCATACGTAGATCATCCAGCCTTTGGCGCTGCTGTCATTGGCAGGACATTAGAGCAGATCGGTCTGAAAGTGGCAATTGTGCCTCAGCCAAATTGGCAAGATGATTTAAGAGATTTCAAAAAACTTGGAAAGCCAAGGCTGTTCTTCGGGATCACGGCAGGGAATATGGATTCCATGATCAATCATTATACTGCCGCTAAACGACTACGTAGTACAGATGCATATACTCCAGGCAATCAGTCAGGATTCAGACCAGACAGAGCCTTGAGTGTTTATGCAAAAATACTTCGTGACATTTATCCAGAGAGTTTGATAATTGCCGGAGGAATTGAAGCTTCCCTTCGTCGTCTCACCCACTATGATTACTGGTCTGACAAGTTGAGACCAAGCATTCTTGACTCTGGGAACATCGACATCCTGGTCTATGGTATGGGAGAATCAACAATTCGAAATCTGGCTCTGAAAATAATCAGCAATTGCAGATTAGAAGAATTACATGCAAGCAGACAAATAGCCTATGTATCTGATTCGCAAAAAGACTTGCCTGACGATACTAAGAAAAACTGCACTTTTCTGTCCAGTCATGAAAAATGCGTGCGTAACAAAAAATCATTTGCGCAAAATTTTGCTTTAATTGAGAATGCGTCAAACATTATGCATCCGGGAGTGCTCATTCAAGCAGTCGGATCAAAACAAATCATTGTCAATCCACCTGAAGATTTAAAAACTGAAAAGGATCTTGATGCGATTTATGATTTCCCATATACTCGCCTGCCTCACCCAAAGTACTGGAAAAAGCCACTAATTCCGGCTTTTGAAATGATTCGCTTTTCTATTAATATGCACCGTGGATGTTTTGGAGGATGTGCTTTTTGCACAATTTCTGCCCACCAGGGGAAATTTATCGAAAGCAGGTCAGAAACCTCAATCTTAAAGGAAACAAGACAAATTGCCGACATGCCCGGTTTTGCAGGATATCTCTCTGATTTGGGCGGACCATCTGCAAATATGTTCAAAATGGCAGGAACGGATCTGAGCATTTGTGAGCGTTGCACAAGACCTTCATGCATTCATCCTGGCATCTGCCATAATCTGGATAACAGCCATCAGGCGCTTCTTGATATTTATCAAAAGGTTAGATCTGTAGAAGGTATTAAGAAGGCATTTATTGGCTCCGGAATCAGGTACGATTTGTTCATGAACTCCAAAAATTCCGATGACAAAAGCCTGGAAAAATATCCCGAAGAATTGATCAGGCATCACGTATCGGGGAGACTGAAGGTAGCTCCTGAACATACACATGATAAGGTGTTGAAGATCATGAGAAAACCCTCCTTTAGCAAATTTGTGACATTCAGAGAGCAGTTTGCAAGAATTAACAATAAATTTGGACTTAAACAACAACTCATTCCGTACTTCATATCAGCTCATCCGGGATGCAATCTTCAAGACATGGCTGAACTAGCAGCAGAAACTAAAGACCTGAATTTCAGGCTTCAACAAGTTCAGGATTTCACGCCAACACCTATGACACTGGCAACCGTGATGTTCTATACAGGATTAGATCCATACACCCTGAAACCTGTTACTGTTGTAACTGACATGGTAAAGAAGAAGCAACTTAGTAAGTTTTTCTTCTGGTATAAAAAGGAAGAACAAAAGGAAATTCGAACCCTTCTAAAAAAAGAGAATCGCCAGGATCTGATTAAGAAGCTATTTGGTCGACCTATTGAATAACATACCCTGTTAAAAAATTCACGATCATTTTTTCAATACATTTAGCCAACTAATTCTTTCAATTATGAAAACTATCTCCGGAATTCTGGTTTTTTCCTTGCTTGTCATTTCAATGATATTCAGTTCTTGTAATACTAATCTATCTGAAGAAGATCTGGAGAAAAAAGCAGCAAAAATACATCATGATATTTTAACAATCGACACTCATAACGATACGCCAATGCGATTCACAAGATCGCAGTTTAATATGGCTGAACGCCATGATGCTCGCAAAGACAGATCAAAAATGGATTTCCCCAGAATGAAGGAAGGTGGATTAGACGGAGCTTTCTTTGCTGTATTTATCGGGCAAGGACCCCGAACACCTGAAGGCAATACCAAGGCATATAAAAGTGCTATTAAAATCTTCAAAGCTATTCATGAAACTGCCAATAAGCATCCTGAACTAGTGGAAATAGCCACTAGTCCTGAAGATGCATACAGATTAGAGAAAGATCAAAAAATTGCCATGTTTATTGGTATTGAGAATGGTTACCCAATCGGAAATGACATTAGTAATATTAAAGAGTTTTACGACCTGGGTGCCAGATATATTACTCTGTGCCACTCACGAAATAATGATATTTGTGATTCAAGTACAGACAAGAATGGCCCTGATTTTGGTGGATTTAGTGATTTTGGGATAGAGGTTGTGGAGGAAATGAACAGACTGGGAATTATGGTAGATATTTCTCATGCTTCTGATGATTCTTTCTATGATGCTATCAAATATTCAAAAGCTCCGATTATTGCAAGTCATTCAAGTTCAAGAGAATTATGTGACCACGCAAGGAATCTAAATGATGATATGCTCGTGGCACTTGCTGAGAATGGGGGCGTTATACAAATCTGTATCCTGACTTCATATATCAAAAAGGATGAACCAAATCCTGAAAAAGATTCAGCTATGGCTATTCTAATGGAAAAGTTTGGCAAACTTACTGAAGCTGACACGATTGAAAGAGACCTTCTGAGAAAGGAATGGGGAGAAATCAGAAGTAAATTTCCAAGCAAACTAGCCAACGTACAAGACGCAGTTGACCATATCGATCACATTGTTAACCTTATCGGCATTGATCATGTGGGAATTGGTACTGATTTCGACGGAGGTGGAGGAATTGATGGTTGTTTTGACGCCAGTGAAATGGGTAACATTACTCTCGAGCTGCTCAGACGTGGATATTCAAAAAAAGAAATTGAAAAAATCTGGAGTGGCAACATTATGAGAGTGTTAAAAGAAGTTGAAGAAGTAGCCTCTTCGACCTAACAACTAAATGACTTCCCCTGAAAAGTCTGACGACGGATCATTTCCTTCTCTAACTTTGCCACAAATTCAAAATTCTTGAGTCCCCATCTGGGTGCAATCAACTTATCAAGTGGAGATTCACTAATAAATCTCTCCATTATGATTTCTGGTTTGAGTTTCTCAAGGTAAGTAATTAGTAAATCGATGTACTCATCAACATTTAATCTCAGAAAATCCTGAGGGTAAGCCGAATATTCATGCTCCAATTTTGTTCCCCTGATAATTTGCATCTGATGAAGCTTCAAAAAATCAAAAGACAATTCATTTAGCTCCTCTGTTTGCTTCAGAATGTCCTGCTCGCTCTCACCAGGTAATCCTAAAATCATATGAACACCCGTATAAAACCTTCTGGTTTTACACATCTCAAGCGCATTTTTTGCAGCATCAAAATCATGCCCTCTATTGATCCTTTTAAGAGTTTTATCCAAAGTACTTTCGACACCAAATTCAAGAGACACAAAATAATCTTCCGTCAGTTTATCAAGGTAATTAACCAAGTCCTCATCGATACAATCAGGCCGTGTTCCAATCACCAATCCAACAACTTCAGGATGCTTCAAAGCCTCCTCATATCTCGACTTGAGTAAATCAAGATGTCCGTAGGTGTTCGAATAAGCCTGAAAATAGGCCAGATATTTTTGTCCGGGATAGCGAGTCTTAAAAAAGTCTATTCCTTGATTCAGCTGATCAGAAATCGAATTTTCAGGAAGACAATATGCTGGATTAAATGTTTTATTATCGCAAAAGCTGCACCCTCCCCTTCCTTTTGTTCCATCTCGGTTCGGACAGGTAAATCCGGCATCAATTGAAATCTTCTGTACACGTTCTTGAAACAGGGATTTAAAAAACCCCGGAAAATCATTGAAGGGACGAGTCATCATTCAATTTCAGTAATCTCATCATTTTGTCAAACAGATCAGTATTTTCCTGAATACCAGCAAATTCATCGGCACCAGGACCATATGCAAACACGGGCACCATAACTCCTGTATGACCTTTGCTTGTGAAACCAGGAGTTACTTCTCCTGTAGCAAAATCTCCATTATTAATTCCTAACCCTCCTGTTTCATGGTCAGCAGTAATAACAATAAGTGTTTCTCCATCTTCTTCAGCAAACTTCAGGGCTTCTCCTATTGCCCGGTCAAAATCCAACATCTCTTCTATGATATACTTGATATCGTTTGCATGTCCACCCCAATCAATCATTGAGCCCTCAATCATTAGAAAAAACCCATTCTCATTTGCTGAAAGTAAGCGAGCGGCAGTTTCAGTAGCTTCTGGCAAAAAGTTTCCACGACCTTCAGAGTATCTCGGATTATGCATATCAGCAGTTAATCCGAATAGTTTTCCAGATAAAGTGTTATTAATATCCGCCATATTGTATTTTACAGAATAACCGTTCTTGATCAGTTGATCTATCAGATTCACAGAATCAGCTCTCTTCATAAAATTATGTCGGCCCCCTCCAATAATAACGTCAACATCTGTTCTCAGAAAATCAGCAGCAATTGCTTCATAGGAGTTTCGAGATTTCTGATGAGAGATAAATGAAGCAGGTGTTGCATGAGTTATAGAACTTGTTGACACCAGGCCGGTAGACAAACCTTTGTCCTCGGCATACTCCAGTATGGTTTTTACCGGCAGACTGTCGGGGTCAACTCCAATGGCACCATTATAAGTTTTAACACCAGTCGAAATAGCTGTTCCACCAGCACCAGAATCAGTTACATAATGTGATGAAGAGTGGGTTTTTGAAAATCCGTAATGAGTACACTTTTCAAGATTCAGCGACCCTTTGTTAGCTGTCAAACCGGCATAAACCTCAGAAACACCCATTCCGTCACCAATCAAAAGGATAATATTCTTTGGGGTTTCTTTAGTTTGTATTTTTTCATCTGTTTGACAAGCAGTAGCAAAAAGGCCAGCTGCAATAAGAAGAAGGGCAAAATAGATATTTTTCATTGTTGCATGTTTCATTCAAGACACTCATTGTGCCATATTGTTTAAATGTTGCAAAGTTAATCAAGATTTTCCTTCCTTTTACCCTCAATCTCATAATCTGACCATGGAAGTTCTGAACCAGCCTGATCTTCAGCTTCATCTTCAAGTTCCCATGGAAATTTATCAAGCTGTGGACCTTTATGTCTGTAAAATACGGCAAGTATAAACCCCGAGATCAGACCCATCAGGTGACCTTCCCATGATACCTTTTCTTCAAGTGGGAAGATTCCCCATACAAGACTTCCATACTGAAAAACGATTATTAGCGAAATAGCCATTAATCCTACATGTTTTCTCAAAACACCACTAAAAAACAGAAACCCGGCTAAGGCATATATCAGACCACTCGCTCCAATATGATAAGATGGTCTTCCGAAACACCAAACCAATATACCAGTTGCTAAATAACTCAGCACCAGCACCCTGAAAGCCAAGTCCCGATAAAAATAAAATAATCCTGTGCTCAGAACAAAAACAGGTATCGTGTTGGCTATTATGTGCTTCAAACTTCCATGCAGAAGGGGAGAAAAGAGTATGCCCCATAAGCCTGACAGCTTCCTCGGATACAGACCCCAATAAAATAAATCTAAATCCAGTGACAGGTCAAGAATAAATATTAACCAGATGACAATAATAAAAATCATCGGAAAAACGATGCTCAGGTAAAATCTTTTGACTGCGATATCCATTTGGTGCTTAACGCAACAACGCTGCTAATGTTTCAACAAATCCATTCACATCATCCTCTGTTGTATCCCAGGAAGTCATCCATCTCACTTCAGATCTAATCTCATCCCACACATAAAAGAAGTATTCCTTTTGCAAAGGTTCAATCACCTTTTTCGGAATTATGGCAAAAACACCATTTGACTCAATGGGTCCTGATAAGCTCACACCTGGCAATTTCTTAACTTTTTCAGCCAACATACTCGCCATTTTGTTTGCATGAGAAGCATTCCTTTTCCACAAATCATTGGTTAATAAGGCATCAAACTGCACCGCTATATATCGCATTTTAGAAGCCAGTTGCATGCTTTGCTTTCTGAAATATTTAAAGTATTCTGTCAGACCCGGGGTGAAAAACAGAATGGCTTCTCCGTACATAGCCCCATTTTTTGTAGCTCCAAAACTCAGCAGATCAACGCCAGCATCTCTGGTAATAGCACTAAAAGGCAATCCAAGACTGGCAGCAGCATTTGCAATACGTGCTCCATCCATGTGCAACAGCAAACCATATGAATGAACAAAATCGGCCAGTTCTCTTATCTCTTCCGGGCGATAAACGGCCCCTAATTCAGTAGCCTGAGTAATGCTAACCACCTTAGGCTGTGAATGATGCTCGAAATCAAATCCCTTTAGATGAGGCTCAATAGATTCTCTGGTAATTTTGCCATTTTGCTGAGATAAAGGGATAAGCTTGCATCCGGTAAATAGCTCCGGCGCACCACACTCATCTTCTTCAATATGTGCAGTCTCAGAACAAATAATTGAATTGAATGATTGAGTAACAGATCGCAATCCCACAACATTTGCACCGGTACCAGTAAACATGAAATAGCATTCTGTGTTCGGTCCGAACTCTTCCCTGATCTTTTCCCCTGCCATCCTGGTATACCTGTCATCTCCATACCCAACGGTGTGTCCGGTATTGCATTCAGCCATCGCCTTCATAACTTCAGGGTGAACAGATGCATTATTATCGCTGGCAAATCCTCTGCTATTTTTCATCTTCAAAGCTCTTTCCGCAAATTTAATTAAATAACATGAAAAGCTTATGCAATAATTCCTATCTTCAATATTCATTTATATAATAACTAATTTTTACAAGTATGTTTCCTTCAAGCACTTATGTCAACAGAAGAAAAGCTTTAAAAGAATCTGTCAAATCAGGAGTTCTGTTATTTCTTGGAAATGAAGAAAGTCCGATGAATTATTTAGATAATACCTTCCATTTTAGACAAGATAGTAGTTTTCTCTACTTTTTTGGTCTGAACTATGCAGGTCTGGCAGCAATCATTGATTTAGATGAAGATAAAGAAATCGTGTTTGGAAATGATCTGACAGTGGAAGACATAGTATGGATGGGCACTCAGCCAACTCTTCTTGAACGAGGACAAGCATATGGTATAAATGATGTACGACCAATGAATCAACTGGATGCTTATCTTAAACAAAAGCAACAATCTGGTCGTCAGATACACTTTCTTCCTCCCTACAGATCTGAAAATATAATCAAGTTGTACCACTTGCTGAATATTGAACCTTCCAGAACAAAAGAATTATCCTCTGTAGAATTTGTGTTGGGTGTGGTAAACCTTAGAAATCACAAAACTAATGAGGAAATAATTGAAATTGAAAAAGCGGTCGACATTTCCGTTGACATGCATATTGCAGCTATGCAACTTGCCAGAGCCGGAATGAAAGAATCAGAACTGGCGGCAGCAGCTCAACAGGTTGCAGTAGCTGCTGGTGGACAAATTTCCTTTCCAATCATTATGACCATAAACGGACAAACTCTGCATAATCATTACCATGGCAATACTCTGAAATCAGGAGATATGGTACTTTGTGATTGTGGTGCTGAAACATCTCTGAATTACTCCGGCGACTTGTCAAGCACGTTTCCGGTTGATACTCATTTTACTCCTTTGCAAAAGGAGGTCTATGAGGTAACACTGAGAGCACATGAATCTGCCCTGAGCAAACTGGCTCCTGGTATTCCATTCAGAGATGTGCATTTAGCCGCTTGCCGCGAGACAGTAGTTGGCCTGTCGGAAATGGGTTTGATGAAAGGTGATCCGGATGAAGCCGTCCTGGCTGGAGCTCATGCCATGTTCTTTCCTTGTGGAACAGGGCATATGATGGGTATGGATGTACATGACATGGAAGATCTGGGAGAGGTTTATGTCGGGTACGATGGAAAACCTAAAAGTACTGTATTCGGACTAAAATCGCTGCGTCTTGCACGTCCACTTGAACCCGGGTTTGTAGCAACAATAGAGCCTGGTGTTTATTTTATTCCTGAGTTGATTGATATGTGGAAGAGTGAGAAGCGATGTACTGATTTCATCAATTACAGCGAGGTAGAGAAGTTCAAAACATTTAGTGGCATCCGGAATGAAGAGGATGTTCTGATCACAAAAGATGGTTACAGAGTGTTAGGCAAAAGGAAGCCTAAAACAATAGAAGAAGTGGAGGCTCTCAGAAAATAACAATGACCAATATAAGGCTCTCATTATCACTGATTTTTGTTCTGTTTGCTCCAGGACTCCTGATTGGTCAAACAATTCTGGATAACTGGAGTGTGCACCAGAAAATGGAAGAAGAATCTATATTTGCCGGCTTGATATGGAAGTCTCTCGGGCCATCGTTTATGGGGAGTCGGGTTGAAACAATAGAAATTCCTGAAAATAACAGTGGGACGATCTATGTGGGCTTTGGCTCAGGTAGTCTGTGGGTTACTAAGGACCAGGGATTATCCTGGAATAATATTTTTCAGAATCAGGCTAGTTTTTCTATTGGAGATCTGGCAATCTCATCTCAAAATCCTGATGTTCTTTGGCTGGGTACTGGCGAGCAACTTCGTGCAAGCAGAGGATATTGCTATCCGGGTTCAGGCATCTACAAATCTACAGACGGCGGAGAAACATGGATAAACAAAGGGCTTACTGACAGTCATCACATTGGCCGCGTTGTTATTGACCCTGTTGATTCAAATCGGGTTTTTGTAGCTGTAATGGGACATTTCTGGTCGGCAAACAAGCAGAGAGGGTTGTTTTACACTGATAATGGTGGTGACACATGGCAACATATTCTGTATATCTCTGATTCTGTTGGAATTTCAGACCTTGTGTGGGATCCCAACAATGAAATCCTTTATGCATCAAGTTGGCAAATTCCTGACGGACCAGGATCTAAAGTATATAAGTCAGTTGATCTTGGCAAAAACTGGTCGATATTGAACCTCCCCCTGGAGGGGGGGGGCAAAACAGGACGTATAGGTCTGACGATGAGCCACTCCTGGCCAGAAACCATTTATGCCACAGTTGATAATAGAAATCCAAGAAGCGACACTGATAAAATGCAGATAGGGGCAGAAATCTATCGTTCAAATGACTTTGGTGAACACTGGAAAAAAACTCATCCCGACAGACTGGATAATAATGGTGGATTTGGTTGGGCATTTGGTGATATTGTTGTACATCCTGCAAAACCTGATGAAATTTTTATTCTTGGCATTCACCTTATGCGTTCAACAGACGGAGGAAAAACTTTTAATAAGATATCAGGAAATATTTCTCATCTGAAAGCAAATAAATCAACAAGTTTGCATCTTGATCAACATGATTTAAAGATAATACCGGGTGTGCAAGACTTATGGATTCTTGGAAATGATGGAGGCTTATTTACAAGTATTAATCAAGGACAATCATGGATTCATTTGAACACCATTCCTACTGGTGAGTTTTATGACATCTCTGTAAGGGATGATATACCAGTACAGATATATGGAGGAACTCAGGATAATAGTAATATCACCGGAATTATTAACCCCTTTGATTTTGATGGATCAGGGAACAGCTGGGATTATGTCTGGCTGGATCCATGGTCGGGAGGAGATGGTTTTACAAGCATTCCTGACCCAACTGATTTTGAGATTGTTTATTGGGAATCCCAAAATGGATATATCAATAGAAAAAACATTACTACCGGGGTAAACACTCTTATTAAGCCCAGGGCAGATAAAGATGAGAAAGCCCTCAGGAATAGCTGGTTCACACCATATTTTATATCGGTGCACAACAATAACACTTTGTATTATGCTGCAAACAAGGTATATAAATCTATAGACAAAGGGCATACCTGGTTTAGGGTCAGCCATGATCTGACCTTTGCTGAAAGTAAATCCAAAACCAGTCGCTCTATTACTGTCATAGCCGAATCTCCTGTTCAATCAGGGATAATCTATGCTGGAACTGAAAAAGGAGCTGTATGGATTAGTCGTAATGATGGCACAAAATGGTTTGAAGTATCCGATGGGATTCCGGATAAAAAGGTAGTTTGTATATTCCCTTCAAAACATGTCAGCTCACGGGTTTACCTTGTGGCAAAAGGAATGAATGATGATGATCAATCTCCTTACATCTACACATCAGATAATTATGGCCGGAAATGGAAAATGATTATGTCTGATTTGCCAAAAATACCCGTTAACTGCATTACAGAGGATCCTCTGCTACAGAACCTTTTATTTGTTGGAACTGATGCCGGGGTGTTCTGCACTCAAAACCGGGGTGTTTCATGGCAATCGATAAGTTACAAACTACCAACTGCCTGCATTCAACAATTAAGATGGATGAGCAATAGTCAATTTTTACTTGGGGCATCACACGGACAGGGGCTATTCTATTGTCACATTCAGCCTTTGCGCCTGTTCTCACAATCAGGACATCCTGAAGAGCATCAATTTCTCGGTAGCATCCCCGGACGGCTGCCCGCAAGCAAGGACTATAAGAATGATTGGGATCTTAGCTCAGGACAATCTATGGTTCTTTCCTGGTTCACACCAGAGTCGGGAACAACGAGTATTTCGTTTGCTGACTCAATGAATATTGATTTTTTTTCAATCAAGATCGAAAGCATTAAAGGACTAAATCAATATGTATGGGATTTGATCACTGGAATCACTCCGGATAAAACAAATTACCCGCTTCCGGAAATCACATTTCCAAAAGCGGGTTCATATAAAGTATCTTTGAATATTGGACCTCAGATCATTCTGGGAGAAGTACAAATCAAAGAAAATCAGATAACAAAACGCGTGAGATAGAAACTATCGTCCACCTCCACCACCACGACCACCACGACCACCCCGGCCATCCCTTCCCATACCTCGCTGCTCATTCTTCTTCTTCTCAATCGCCAGGAATTTTTTATACTGCTTGTCAGTCATGACTTTCTTTAATTCAATATTAAGACCATCACGCATCTCCGTCATTTTCTCCCTCATTCCTTCACGATTCCCTGCAGTTCTGGCTGAGGAAAACAACTTCTCTCTCTTAGCGTCATACGTTTTATACGCCTTATCAAAATCAGCAATTTGCTTTTTTGATAGTTTGAGATCCTTTTTAAGAGCATCACGCTGCTCCTTCATACGCTTCTGCATATCACCCATATTACTTCGATTTTGCGCCATTCCAAGCATTGGAGCCATAATAATCAAAGCTGACAATAGGATTTTAATTGCATTTGACTTCATAATAAATATTAGTTTGATTTCCTTTTAGATTCGAAAAGTAATAAAAGGTTTAAAAAAAAATCCCGAATTAACGGGATTTCTTTTATTTATAATCTTCAAGCTTTGCCATTAGCTTTCGGCGGGCAAAAAATATCTTACTTTTCACTGAACCCAGTGGTTGTTCTAAATATTCAGCAATTTCCTTATACTTATAACCAGTCGTATGCATAACAAACGGAACCTTATAGTCATCAGGCAAATCATTTATTGCTTTTTGAATTTCCTGCTCGTTTTGCCTCGACTCAGGGCTTGAGAATCCCGACTCAGGACTAAGATTTAAATAATATAAATTATCAGTAGTGTCAATAATAGTATTTGATCTGACTGCTCTGCGATAGTTATTAATGAAGGTATTCTTCATTATTGTAAATACCCATGCCTTCAGATTTTTATCTCCCTGGAATTTATCGCGATTAGATAATGCTTTAAGCATTGTTTCCTGCAACAGATCTTTTGCTGAATCAGGATCCATTGTTAAACTCTGAGCGAAATATCTAAGCTTCATCTCTAAACTGAGAAGTTGATGATTAAATTCAATTGCTGTCATTTGTTCAGATTTTTGTTAAACTTTGTTTCTATTTTCCTGAACGAAGATATTAAACACTATCAATACAAGCAATTTTTGTTTAACTTTATAGCCTCATTACTTAATCAGTATATCAATATTTAAAATAACAGCATTAGTTAAGTACTTAACAAACAGCATATTTAGTCACCCTAGTCTAAATAGTGTTTAAACAATTATTCTAGACTTTATAAAATCTCAGCAATGGAAGGTTAAGCTGCATCAGCAGGAAATATTCTGAATAAATGCCTCATATTCAACATAAAGCATACTGTCTTTACCCAGACTTGAAGAATCAGAACCGAAAGGATTTGCCACATGTATTACTTGCTCGGGAAAAACCTCACGCAATTGTTTTATGTATAATGATATTTCAGCTTGAGGAACAGCCAAACTAAGGGCTATAAATAATTGAGAGAATTTTTCAGGAAAATCAAGTCTTTTTAAGTGTTCGAAAGGGACAGAAGGCCCCAGATAAACAACCTTATAGCCATTCTTACGTGTAAGGTAATTTGCGAACAGGAGACCAATATCATGATCATGACCAACTGGCATAAACAACAAGAACGTCCCCTTAGAATCCGCACCAGCACCAACAATTCCATCAATAGCAACTAATAGTTTTTGTCTTACCAGATTGGTAATAAATCGTTCTTGACAAGCATTGATCCTGCCGATTTGCCACATAATCCCAAGCTTATCAAATAAAGGGAAGATCACATCACAAAATGTTCTTTCAAAACCAAGTTTAATAAGACATGAATTCAAAACCACCTCAAACTGTTCCTCCTGAAGATCAAGGGCAGTCATAACCATACTATTAATATCTGCATCAACCAGTTCATGACTAACAGACAAGCTGGAAACTCCCAATACAATCTCTTCTTCAGTCATCGCTGAAATATGAGATATTTTGCGGCCATTCTTATTAAGAATACTAATATTCAATAGCTTCTGAAGGTCTGCATCTTTATAGAAACGAATATTTGTATCTGTTCTATCAGGTTTTATAATTCCATACCGTTTCTCCCACATACGTATTGTATGCGTTTTTATTCCTGTCAGGCGCTCAAGATCCTTTATTGAATATTTTACTGTATTCATTTAGTCAAAGTGACTTTGAGAGTGTTTTTCATTCAACAAGCTAAACAATCATTTAGCAATTAAGTTCAAATCCTATACACTTTTAGAACTTCTCATCGTACAGAGACCATAACAGGTCGCCCAATTTCCATGCTTCATTCACCACATGCGTACCCCATTTCATGGTGTGGTCAGTAAGAAGAGTTTGCCTGTCTGCTACACTTTTCATTATCAGAGCTTTGGCCTCTATCTCGGCTGTTTCCTGAAAAATATCTTTCTGTAATGGTCTCCATACATTATCAACATCCTTTCGCATATCTCCCCACCTTTGTGCAGTAAGAGTTCCCAGACGATTGAACGCCCACCACGCAGACTCATGCGTATACCCCCCGGGTCTTCCTGGTGTCTTATAGGAATCCGGCAAATCAGTAGTCCCTGCAAATACAGGAATATAAACTGATGTTGCAACATTATCCTGAGCTAACCATACAACTCCACCAATCTCATCCGGCAACCAGGATCTGCATTGGATAATGGTTGCGTACATAGTGTACCAGCGAGCAATCGTACGTTCTCCACGCCATCCCCAACCACCATTAATCCGGAAGGCTTTATTCATATCATAAGGCATAAAAGGATTAGCAATAGGAGAGATTATTGTTTTTCCATCTTCATCACTTACTGTAATATCCTTAACAAAATTAAAATCCGTTCCCTCATAATAATCCTGAAATACAGTAATCAATTCACTTAGGCTAACCTTCTTGTCTGGCTTCACAGAGAAGGGATAATTCTCAGCATATGGATCCAGATTTAAGGATGGAGCTAATAAATCAAATACCCTCCATTCCCGACGTCTGGCAGCTATGGAGGTTCTGCTTTCAGGTGCATAGGCATAACAAAACCGGAAAGTCTCATCACTCTTCCACCATCCGTTTTCTCTGGCAACAGAATATAAATTATCCGAAGCCAAAAAGTAATCCTTATTATTCAAATCGACCTCTTTTATTGTGCTTGCGTTTGCATTTACAGAAATGTGATCATCAGGTACTCTTTGGGCTACCCACACAGCTCCGACTTTGCCTTTTCCCGGACCAACAACTTCAAAATGCCATACCTCATTTGGATCTGCAATCGTCAGGCATTCTCCTGCATCATTCCATCCATATTCATCCAAAAGTTCACGGGCCAGCTCAATCGCCTCTCTTGCTGTCTTTGTCCGTTCAAGCATTAACTGAATCAATCTCTGACAATCAATTAAGCATGCATCTGACTGCAATTCTGGT
The DNA here is from genome assembly GCA_034658635.1 of Bacteroidota bacterium. Lineage (GTDB taxonomy): Bacteria > Bacteroidota > Bacteroidia > Bacteroidales > UBA12481 > JABHCC01. Next base: position 28,803 of record JAYEFL010000207.1, read on the forward strand.
CGTCCTCCAAAAGTTGACTCTCCTATTCCCAACTGAAATTCATTCATGCAAGGATAAGCAGTATTAACAAAAGCAAATGTCTTTCTAACCTGAGGAATCTCACCAATCATATCATGCCTGTATGTTGGCATTACATGACTATCATCTGCAATGCGTTTATACATACTTGACATAGCATTTCCCTTATGGGTTTTTGCCGGAGTGATATCCATCCAGGAGCGCGTTCTGTGACTGTCGTCAGTATGAGATGTAATAACAGAACCATCAGCAGTAGCCAGTTTCCCGGCAGTAATACTGGTGCACCCTTCAGGATAGCCGGCTTCCCAGTCAGACTTATCAATTTGGGCACTTACAAAACTATATGAAGCCAAAAGGCACAACAGGAGAATACTCTTTTTCATAATTTGTTTTTTTTCAGAAAAGACGAATTTACAAAAAACTGACTAGTTTGAACTGATAGCCCTGTTTTTCATGCTCCAGAACATCAAAACTATCGCTAAAGCCAGAGATATAATTGCTATCCCGAATGTCCAGGAAAAACCAAGCGCTTCAAAAATGAACACACCCAGCAAGGGAGCAAATAAACCCCGCACGCCAGTCAGGGTCAAATGAACAGACTGATAATTTGCAGCATTATCGTCCTTTGAAAAATATGCTGATCCAATAAACCAAAGCAAACTCATAGTGGCAGCAAAAACTGCATGCGACAAAAAGGCAGGAATCAGCATAAAGTAAATCTTTATTCCAAAAACTTCAACATTCTGGGGGAAATACTCAGTTAAAGCAAGAAAAAACAAATACAACAATAACGACGCAAATGTCAATACTCCAAACTTTCTGGGATCAATCCTATTTATCAGTCGTCCAAAGAATGGCAGGATAAGAATGGCAATCAGATTATATGATGTTTTATAGAAAGCAACAGAAGAGTAGTTCAGGTGAAGAGCCTTTTCAAAGAATATGGTAATCACTGCAATAGTAGTCATCCAGGCAAATCCATATAACATAAATCCAATTTCAAAATCACGATATGGTTTATCCCCTATAATTATTTTCCAAATATTGCTAACCGAATTTTTAAGTGATTCCATTATCCCGGTCTTTACAACTACTTCAGAGGGAGTAAACGGAATTCTTGTAAAAAGCGCGATTGAGAACATACCCAAAATTGCTAAAGTCGGGTATACATAAGTAAAGCAGTAAGGGTCTCTGTCAAGAAGCCAGCCAAAGGCAAATGTACTGACCAGCATAACTATCTTGTTTAAGGTTGCTGAATAAGCGTATAAGGGACCAAAATTTTCATGCCTGTAGTTTTTCTTAAGAAAAAGATTGATCGTGGGAAAAAGAACCGGGTTTGATAAATAGAAGCCCAGAAAAATAAACAAGAATATTATCTGAAATTCCGGAGCATCATTAATCGCTGCAATGCTTCGGGGAAAAAACAGAAATACCAAAAGAGGCAATCGGGTGATAACACCAACTAAACGAATTAATAATACTTTGTTGTTAGTTCTCTTAATCCATTCATTAAAAACGATTGACAGAACCAGCAGCACCACAGAAAGCTGAAAGAGAATTCCAATCTGGTAATTACTACCCTGAAGGCTCTTTATAAGAACAAACTCATTCATTGCCAACACACCCATTATTATTCCTTCAACAAAAGAATAAATCAAATGAAGGCGAAAAGTCACCCTCTCGCCAGCGTTAAGATTTGCTATTTTAATCCTCACAAGAAAAAATTTGATTGCAAAATTATTCAATGATACTCAGCATGCAAATTATACCGTTTACATATGTAGATTACGATGTTTATATTTACACAAACACCAATGTTAATAAAATAGTTTAAAAAAGTGTCGGTTTATGGAAGGGTCAGCACTGCTTAATTGTGGGTGAATTTGTACTTTTAGTTGATGAATAGTAGATTAGAGATATTATATCTGCTCGTTCTCGTTGTAATAACACAACCCTATGAAAAGAAATTTGTTTTCTTTATGTTTTATCACTCTGGCCATTATAAGCCTGAGCATGAATCAATTAAAAGCTCAGGCGCCATCATTTTTTGATGGATTTTCGCTTAAAGCCGGAGGTGGACTAACAACATTTTATGGTGAATTGGGAGCTCCAGGGCTTTCAGTTTTAAAATATACCAAGGCGGGATTTGCCGGGTCTGCTATTAAAATGTTCACTCCTGCCCTTGGAATCCAGGTTAATTACCTTACAGGAAACCTTTATTCTTTCAGAGCAGATCTTGCCCAATATTTCATTGGTTCTGTGCAGGAGATCAGTCTTTCGGCAAGAGTTGAACCCTTGCTATTTTTCAATCGTTCATACTCTGGCAAATTGCACCCATATTTTCGAGGAGGAATAGGCACAACAGGCTTCAGAGCTGTCAGACGTGATCAGAATACCAATACAGTATTCCTTCCAACATATGGATATGCTACAGATGGCATAACAAAAGTTGCGAGAGAGAATGCACTCTCCATCCCATTGTCGGTAGGACTGGGATATCAGCTAAGCAATAGAATTGCTATTGAACTTGAACAATCTATTAGCTTAACAAATACTGATATAATGGATGCAGTTGTTGGAACAGCTGCAAGTAATGACATGTTTGGCTTTACTCAGATTGGACTGAAGTTTACTTTTGGTTCTATACCGAGCGGCGAACCCAAAGAGACCATTTCTCCTGCTGTCAAATCAGGTACTGGCAAAGTAAGAAGGTCGAAAAAACCAACAAAGGATCGGAGTAAAAGAGATGATGATTATTATGTTACAGATCCGGCATCTGAGGATTCGCAGCTGAAGCAGATACCTGTTCCTATTACAAATATATTTGTCGAATCAACAATTCCTGACAAACCAGTTTCAGGAAAAACATTTGAGGTCAATATCAGAATTAATAAAAGTGATTATGAGGGACCAGCAATTTTGACTCAGGTCTACCCAGATGGTTTTACAGCGTTAGAATCTCAAATAAGCTATTCGCGTTTCTCATTTATTAATCAGAAGGTCAGGATTATATGGGATAATATGCCTGAAGACTCTATCATAACGTACACCTACCATGTAAGACCGGGCGAAATGGTTCATGGCTCACATACTATCAACGGAGGTTTTGAATATAGATTACCAGACGGTCCAAAATTGATTCAGTTTGCTAATTACATTTATGTTGATAACAGAATTGAATCTGATATGGACGCCAGGATCCTCAAACTACTGGGAGAAGATGTGGGAGAGGCAGACCAGGAATCTGAAAAGAATATTGCACAGCTGGAAAAGGAAAGGGATCTGGAACTTCAGATCGAGGATCTTCTTCGTAAATATGGTAACCAACCATCAAAACAAGTGGTCGAAAATGATCCGGATATAAAAATCACCAAGCACCAGGCTATTCAAGGAGTTGAATTCAGAATTCAGTGCGGGGCTTTCCGTGTACAGACAGAAGGACAAAGAATAGTTCGTAGATATAATATAACTGAACCTGTTTCTGAAGACTATCACAATGGCTTATACAAGTATACTGTTGGATCCTTTGCTACCTATAATGAAGCAGCCAGTTATCGTGATAAATTCATTCAACGTTCAAAGATCTGGACCGCATTTATTGTTGCTTATGAGAATGGCAAACGCCTTAATAGTTTAAATCAGGCATATAAATAATTCATGAGCCTGCCAAGCTTATTTCAGGTTCTTCAATTAGCATATGGCCCGAGTCTATTATACACTATGGGGCCATTTAAGGCTGGTCAGTACTTTCGAACACAACTGATTGGCATTCCTCACCATGAAGACAACCGTATTGTAGTTGAGTTCTTTGGTAACTTCTGCCGTTTCGGAAAAGAATTAAGCAGTGATGTTGCTCTGGTATCTGCATTAGGAGGTTTTAGTCAGGAGAATTCAGTAACAGGACTTCGAGATTTTTATGACAATATCAAAAAAACAGGCAGTTTTCTCATGCATTCCAAAATCTGGCCCTTCACTATTGATTCTGATCTGATTTTCAGGAAAGAAAACCATGAACTCCCAAATGAAAATACTATTAGATTTCACCTCTTGAGCCCTGATCAAAACATTCTAATTCAGGCAGAATACATAGTTTCCAATACTGGCCATGTTTATGGCCCGGGGTCTTACGAAAACAGCAATAGCAAAAGCGAAAGCAACAGCGAAAATGATGTCACTTCATTTTCTAATATCATTAATACTTGTCAGCGAGAAAATCTAACATTAGTTGAATATGTTCTGTCTTATGAAGAACATGTTCATTCAGTTGATCCTGTTCAAACCAGAACTAAAATGGAACAAATCTGGAAAATTATTAAGGCAAGCGTAGAAAGTGGTTTACAACAAGATCTTGCCGGAAATATGTACAAGACCTACCATGATCGTCTGGCAAATTATGAAATTATTGGTAATGAACAAGCCTTAGCAAGTATTTATGCTCTTGCAGTTTGTGAAGAAAGTCGGAAGAATAAATTTGTAGTTGCTACCCCGGTTTGTGAAACAGCCGGAATTCTCCCGGCCGTGCTTAACACCTTGCAAGAGAAATATCATTTTTATGATGAAAAAATTGCAGATGCTCTTGTGATAGCTGGCTTTGTCGGATCCTATCTAATGCAGATCAATGTTAAGAATAATACAAACATATACTTCTCCACGGCGACAGCAATGGCAAGTGCAGGTGGCTTGAGCCTATTAAGCTCAGACTTAGGAATCTTGAATGAGGTTGTCAATATTGCTATTAGCTTATCTGACTCTAAAATGCCTTTTACGTCTGGTGAAATTACAAATCTGAATATTAAACACAGTAACCTGGCTATAGAAGCGATAAACCTGGGTCTTAATGGTTTCCAATTGTCAAAGTCGACTACAAAGAAGCCACCGCCAGTGCATTAACCTCTGCGATGAGGGCATCAATCTCATCCTCTGAATTATAAATATGAATTGACACCCTGACTGCCTGCAGACCTGCTTCAAACACAACCCTGACCCTGAACCCGGCACTACCCAGTTTTTTAGCAAGATCCATATAATCCATTGACTTCAACCCAAAACTGATTATTGATGTCCTGAATCTCTCCTGATCAGGAGAAATGAGATATACATCTTTGATTTCAGACAAGCCATGATAGAGCTTTTCTGCAAGCTTCTCATTA
>JAYEFL010000208.1:0-2631 GCA_034658635.1 Bacteroidota bacterium
CAACGATCCAATCCTGGGCTTTCAACAGATTCTTCAGATTCTTGAGTTTCACTTTTACCAGATAGTCCCAGGAAAACGATTCCAATAAATCGAACAATGCTCCTGAAAAGAACCCGCTGTCTGCCCTGAAGAACACTTTCCTGATAGTCCCTGGCAGACTGGATTGTACCTCCTTTAAAAATTCAACAACACCGTTGGCTGTATAAGCTGACCCGGTCCTGAACCATGTGTGGTAAAGCAGTTTCATTTCACTCACAAAAACCAGTAGCGGATGATAGCTATTGGCTCCTCTTTTTGTCGTGTTAAATCCTTTCTCAGCACCTTCCTGGTTGCCGCAAACAGATTTTACGGTGGAATCGGCATCCAGTGTAATGCTTGTCAGGCCGCTTTCACGCAACCACCTGGCGTTTTTTGACAGCAAGAACTCTTGCAGCTTACGTGCACCGCTTTGCCCCAGGTTCTTCAAAGTGGCGGAGATGGCGTTCTCATTTATTGCCTTATCCAGCTTCAGCAATGCTTTGACCAACCCGTCTCCGCTAAAAACAGCGATCCTGTAGATCCGGTTTATCCCGCTGATCGAAGCCAGGGTAATAGCCAGCAATACCTGGTTGACACCGAACTTGGTAGCGTTGTGCCACTCGGTAGGAAACGAGGTGCTGATGGATCTTACTATGTTTTGGCGGTTCATAAACTTTGAGACGGTATTGAGACCTGAATACTTTGTGATGTTACTGCCTGTAAATGAGGACTTAACAACTTTAGATTGGTTCTTTAACTTTTCCTTCGTATTTTTCATCTGGAAAGTGATGCTTTTTCGTTTATATTATTAGATTCAACACCTTGAATATAAGCAAAATACATCACTTTTCCTAGTTTTTATTTTAGATTTTTAAGTATAACTAAAAATTAATTGATCAAATATTGGCATATCTTTAGAAAAATACAGTACTTTGGTAATACTACCTAATATTAGGACCTGGTCTAGCCCCCTATTAATCGGACAATTTATTTCTTGGTTTGAAAGTAGTCATATTTTTTCATAATCTTGTTCTTAGCAAGGAACAACCGATGGTGATTTTTGAACCGATGGTTGTTGAAGTGCTTCGGGCCCGGACACTTCTTTTAGTAAATTCTGCTGAGTATCGAACTCAGAAGAATTTAAGCAAGGAACTTCTCTCAGGTTCATTTTCCCCGATAGTTGTTGGTATGGGATCAATAGTTTAAATTTCACTTTTTTGTTTTTCAGTACTGTACGGATTATTTTTCCATTTTCCCAAAGCTCCCAAAATAATCTGGGAGAGAGGTTTGCAATAGAAGCATGAATGCGGTGATTGTTGTATTTTTCATAAAACAGAATCAGAAATGTTTCCAGTTCCGGTAGATCCCAGAACACCTGAGTTCCGATAGCTTTTGAAAGGATGCTGTGAAAACTCTCTATATGGCCGTTCTCTTGTGGGGTATAGGGATGGGTAAATACCTGGTCCAAATAATTTTGCTCGAAAAACTGACGGATCATTTTGGATGAAAACTGAGGGCCATTGTCATTACGGACTTCAATATGAATCTTTTTTCGCAACAGGTCCGCCGGCTGCAGATAGTTGATTATTATATATTCCCAGGCTTTTTTAACCTGGCTCGACTTCATCGTAAAACCTACTCCCCGGTACAATACAGCCCTTGTAAACGTATCGATAACCGTTAGAACATAAGCATGTCGCCTGTCCTTCGCAACCCAGACCAACTTGATGTCCATCTCTAAAACCTCCAGTGGGCCTTCCGGGATTACAATACGGTACTTGGCAAATTTTTTCTCCGCCCTCTTGTGTCGTTCCTTGAGTAATCCGTTTTCTTTCATCAGGCGATACACCTTTTTATGGTTAATATAGTAGCCGAGCATCATCAGGGCAAAATACATTTTACGATAACCATAGTCGGTATCAGGATCGGATTGAACCAATTTGATCTCGTCAACCACTTCTTGATTGGGAACTTCAGCCATAACGTTTTCTAGCTCTTTAGTAACTGTTTCTGTTTGTTTTCTGCCTGGACGCTTGCCTTTGGGTTTGTAGTAGTATTGATGGCGACTGATTCTAACTATCGATAGAACCCGGTCACGTTTCAGACCCAAGCTGACGTATCTGCCAGCTATGGCTATTTTCTCGCCCAGGCATATTTCTTTTTTAACAGCTCATCCTTTAGCCGACCCTCCAATTCTTTTTCCGCCAGTAACAGCTTGAGTTGTACATTCTCCTTTTCCAGACGCTTAATCTCTTTCAAATGCTCTGGTGTCATTCCATGGCGGAAGCCTGCTTCACCCATGGTTTCATACTTTTTCTTCCAGGAATAGTAGGTCGTCGGATAGAGGCCGTGCTTGTTTAAAGTAGCCTGAACTCCATTCAAAGAAGCTTCTTCGATGATTTGAAGCTTCTGTTCTTTCGTAAATTTTCGCTTTTGCATTGACATAATTACACATTATTATTAGTAATCATGTCCGATGTGCTAGGGGGCCAATACAACAGCCCGAACAAGATCTCAAAAATACAGTAAAAGAAAAATGGTCCCAACCCCACGTTTATGATTTATCTTTTGAAACAACACATGGGAAAACCTACTACGCCCCTAATGAATTAG
>JAYEFL010000209.1:0-2629 GCA_034658635.1 Bacteroidota bacterium
CCCAATTCTCAGGAAGAATTCTGGAAATAGGTACTAATAAACCAATAGCAAACGCGAATATTTCCTTTGGAGAAGGGGTGGGGACAACATCTTTGGCCAACGGGACATTTGAGACAGATCTCACCAGCTTTCCTGCAATCCTTAGAATATCTCACCTGGCATATCATCCCTTAGAAATTGTGATTAATTCATCGCTCCAAAGTGGAATGAGTATTTACATGCAGCCAAAGACTCTAAGCATTGATGTTGTTGAGGTGAGGGGAGAAAGAATTAAGCGATACAACCAAAATAATCACTTTTATGTTATTGATTATGACTTTATTGATGACAATATTTGTTTGATTGGGTATGAGAATAACCAGTTATCAAAAGGACGGGTGATTTTACTTAGTCAAGGTGAAGATACCCTTGCATATTTATCAGTTAACCGGCCCAAAAGAATATATCGCGATGCTTTTGATAATCTTCATCTGATTACAAAGGATTCAATCTTTCAGCTATTTTATAATAATCCCAGGTTTTATCTCTTATATCCTGTGCATATAAAGAAGGCATCTGTTGATTTATTCCAGCTAAAATTTGTGAGCAATTCTAAATTCTTATTTAAACAAACCTCAGGTGAAGGACAATCACATGAATATTTTTATATCGATACGATCAACAAAACAAGAGAAAGCCTAAAGACTATTTATAATCGGGACTTGTACTATTCGCACCGCTTGTCGGCACAGTCAGCACATTATCAGAAGCCAATAAAGAGACTCCCGGGTAGAGCGGATAGGGAGCTTAGTATTCAGGCTATGGAAGCAGCTAGAGATCGCTACGAAGCAATGGTATATGATATTTCCATCATTCATCGCCCTATTAACAGCTTGATTTTTCGTAAAGATTCCGGTTTTATTCTGATGGATCTTGTGAACGATCAAATCAATCACTTTTCAAAGGATTTTAATCCCACAGAAACGATCCGGACTAAATTCCCAAAGCATAAACAGAGGCGAAAATTGGTCATCCAGGATGCGCTTACTGAGAAACTGTACTGGGTGCATTATAAAGGCAGTAAAGTATTGTTGGGGGAGATAGATCCATTTTCCGGGAAAATCATTCAAACAATCGAAACCCCGAGCATGCCATTTATTGAAAACATTAAAATCCGTAACGGCATTATCTGGTTTACTTACCAGCCAAGACTCGGAGAAACTGTGAGAAGTTTATATAGAATGAAATAAGGTGTTTCACCACTCAACAACCACCTTCCCCCTTGATTGCCGTGATTCAAGATACTCATGCGCTTCAGCAATCTGATCGGCAGGGAATGTTTTATCGAGTCGGGGATCAATGATACCAGATTCGCATAGCTCTATTACCCTGGTCAGAGCTTTTCTGAGAATATGGGGTTTATGATCTGATATCCTGAGCATGTTGACCCCTATCATGGATTGTGATTTAACAACTAAGCCGATAGGACTGTGAAAACCGAAGCCTAGTCCGACCTTGATGGCTCCCCATTTGCTGGTTTTATTTCCTTTGTTTTGATCTGCAGCACCGTAGGATACGATTTTACCACCCGGACCAAGTAGTTTCAGTCCTTGTTTATAACGCTTACCTCCCAGGTTGTCAAAAACAACATCGAGCTTTTCTTCTCCAAGGATTTCTGGTATGCGGATGGAAAAATCCTCAGTTAAATAATCTATCGGATAATCTACTCCCATTTCCTTCAGATACTCCTGTTTACCAGTTGAAGCGGTTGCAAAAATTGTACACCCCTTATGTTTAGCTAATTGTATCAGAATTCGTCCAACTCCCCCTGAGGCTGCCTGTATCAGGACTTTATCACCTGGATACAAGTTCAAAACTTCTTCGGCGCAAACAACTGCTGTACAAGCTTGTGTTGTGAGAGTGGTTGCTCTGGCCGGCTCCCAGCCTTTCGGTATAGCCTCAACTCCTGCAGCATTTGTGGTGACATATTCAGCATACCCACCAAAACGAGTCATGGCAGTAACCATTTGTCCTTTCTCAAAGCCCTCAACGCCTTCACCGATTTCTTCTATGCTTCCGGCAACATCATAACCCAGAACGGCAGGGAGGGGAGGGGCTTCTTTATAAAGGCCTCTTCTGGCCATTACATCGGCAAAATTAAGCCCTGATGCTTTAACTTTAATTAATACCTCGCCGGCTTTGACCTGAGGTATGGAGGTTTCACGAATTTCAAAAGCCTGATTGCTTTCGCCGTATTTTATTAGATGTATTGCTTTCACTTTTCTGAATTTTAAACTGCAAGTATACGAAAAATGCAATTTCCTGATTAGATTTGAGGATAAAACCTATTTAACATGAGATATCAGATTATTTTAATTCTTACTTCACTTTGTTTGAGTTGTTCTCAGCATTCCGGAGACATCATGGGTTTCGATCTGGAGCCTATTAGTGTTGAGTCCTTCTCAGATAGCACCAGACAAATTCCGCTTAGCGAATCTGTACTTACTGACGATAAGTATTTCGTGTGGGGAGGCTCTGTAGTTGAAGGGGAAGATGGTCGATACCACATGTTTTATGCAATTTTTGATTCCGGAGACAGTGTGCCAAAATTCTCAGATTCCTGGTTACTGAGTTCAAAAATTGCTTATGC
>JAYEFL010000210.1:0-11204 GCA_034658635.1 Bacteroidota bacterium
CTGAAACCGGCTTCCGGCTGCATGTGCATGAGTCGCCTGTTCTCTTTACGTACTTTTCCCAGAATGGCCTTCCGACCGCTCAGGTTTGCCTCTGTTACCGTTCGAGAATTCGATGAATCAGCTCCAGGAACGTAAATAGCATCCAGTAAACCGGATCCCGGACCATTGGGCCGTCCCGGATTATTAGCTTTGTCAAGTTTAAATAACATAGAACCTGGCTGTGTCTCATCTTCCCGAAGTCTCTGAAAACCTAAAAGCCCCACAACAACGGCTCCACCTGTGCAGTCTATGATTTGTTTACATTTTACACGTCGTCGGGTTCCAAATCCATAGCAGTCTACCAGCCAACCCTCATCTGTTTTGGTGATGGATTGTGGAAACTCATGGTAAGCAAGATCAACGCCGGCTTGTTGGCATTTCTCCTCAGCAAGAAGAACATAAAGAAACTGATTGACGCGCACTTGATTCATCCAATGAGAGTCGGGCACCTGGGAGAAATCGGGAAAAGTTCCACCATCAAGTTCAACCACATCTTTTACCAATTCCCATCCAATACCGGCAATAATCTGCTTGCCCCAGGCATCAAAAAGTCCGGGGAAAGAAACGCCACCCGTGGTGGTATTGCCACCCAATTGACTACCTCGTTCAAGCAGGAAGGTTTTTGCACCTGCTCTTGCTGCCTGAATGGCAGCAATGATTCCGGCCGGCCCTCCTCCAACAACCAACACGTCAGTTTCGCTATCTGTCTGTGAATATCCATGGGATTCGTACCTCGTTCTCCCGAATCCCATCGTTGATAGGATCCCTCCAAGAGATATCCCACCAACGACCTTCAGCATACTTCTACGTGTTGTTTTCATAGTATCAACGTTTAGTCAAAATATCTTTCTCATAGTCCTGTATTTCTGTAATATAGTCTGCACCAACAGGTACATTCTCCAACATACAGTAGTAATCCCAAATAGCTCCGAAAGGCATGGTTTTTAGTTCTTCAAGGAGAGCCAGACGCTCAAAGTTCTGACCTGCTTCTTCAAAAGCGATCAATTGAGATTTAGGCTCTAAAGCTGCAATTAGAAAGGCTTTCTGTGCTGCCCGAGTACCTGTTACATAGGCTCCGATTCGGTTGATCGATGCATCGAAGAAATCAAGACCGATATTGACCCGATCAAGGAAATCGTTTCTCATTACTTCTGAGGCAATCAATTGAATATCTTCATTCAAGGTAACTACATGGTCTGAATCCCATCGAATGGGACGGGTGACATGCAACAAGATCTCATCCACAAATTGAAGAACAGCTGAGATCTTATCACCTACTTGTTCTGTAGGATGAAAATGTCCGTTATCCAAACAGATGAGTATATTATTCTTAATCGCATATCCCAGATAGAAGTCATGTGATCCTACTGTCATCGATTCAACACCGATCCCGAATAACTTGCTTTCGACTGCATCTTTCATGTATTCTTTAGGATACTTGATTTCCAAAGCTTCGTCAAGAGACTTCTTGAGCAAGTCTCTGTATCCATTTCTGTCAATGGGCGTGTCTTTTGATCCATCCGGAATCCATGTATTGTGCACACAGGGTGATCCCAATTGCTTACCTGTCTCAGCAGAGATAGCCCGACACCTTTTCACATGCTCCACCCAGAATTGACGGTTTTCTTCATTCTTACTGGATAGGGTATAGCCATCGGCTGCTCTGGGATGGGAGAAGCAGGATGCGTTGAAATCCATCCCAATCTCCTGTGTTTTGCACCAGTCGATCCAGCTTTGAAAATGCTTCACCTCAATCTGATTGCGGTCTACTTTTTCGCCTTGAAAATCACCATAAATGGCATGCAGGTTCAGACGCTGCTTTCCTGGCAGCAAAGACATAACCTTCTCTAAATCAGCCTTTACTTCTGCTATATTTCTAGCCTTTCCTGGAAAATTTCCTGTTGCCTGAATTCCTCCACCTGAAAGGGTAGAGTCTGGAGTTTCAAAACCACCCACATCATCTGTTTGCCAACAGTGCAAAGAGATGTTGACATCCTTCATCTTGGCTAAAGCAGTTTCCACATCCACACCAAGTTCATCATATCTGAGCTTAGCCAACTCAAAGCTCTGTTCAATTAACTCTTTATTCTTCATATCTAACAGTTATTCTTTTAGTTCTTCGTTCTCAGTTCTCAGTTCTTGCACTATTTGTGCCGGTCCTATTAATCCGGAGGGCTCTAACTTAACATTCTCTATTTTTCGCCCTCTGAAATCGTGAGCCAAAACTATATTGGTTGAGGTATAGGGCTGCTCCAATTCCAGTATCTCATCACCGGCTACTCTATTGTACCATGAATTAATGACTTCAATTTCGAGCTCGTTCTTGCCTGCTTTCAGGGCATCACTCACATCTACTCGGAAGGGGCTGGTCCATGTTACTCCAAGATCCTTTCCGTTAACTTTTACCACAGCAATTCCCACGTCTTTGACACTACCCAATTGCAGGTAATATTTTTGATCATCTTTCAATTCAAAATCAAGATCAATAACTTTTTGATACACAGCAGATCCTGAATAATACTTAATGGCTTCATTTGAATGTAGCGACCAATCCAGTAGCTCAGGAAATACAAACTCACCATTTCCTGCTTCATGAGCGGAGCCGAATGGCCCCCATGCAAGATCGAAATTGACCTTCCACTCACCATTTATTGTCTGTAAAGACTCAAAATCGTGATAGTTTCTCTCACCAGTACCTTGCTGGTTTTTTTTGATCTCCTCATTAAATACCACGAAGACGGCTCCATAGGGTTCTAAAGTCAGGGGCACTATTGTTAGATCTTCTTCCTGGCTGAAGGCTTTTGCCTCCCGGATATTTCCGGATAAAGCATCCCACAACTCGGGTTGATGCCCGGATACACGAAACTGGCAGCTTATAGTTTGTCTTTCAGTTGTTTGATTGGTAATGAAGTATATATTTTTCCCATCGATCATGTAATGGATATAGTCAAAATCATCAGAGTTCTTTTCATGTAGAATTTCAAAATCTGTGTCAATATTCTTTGATAGTAAGAAATCCCGAGCCTTTATACCCCAGGCTAAGGTTCCTTTACTCACTTGCTTTTCTCCCTTTTTCTGTACCTCTTCTCCCCAAATTTTATCAGCCAATTCATGAAATTCTTTTTGCCCCTCATCTCCACCAACCTGGCTGATCAGTTGTTCAGGCTTGTAGCCAATGACTTGAGCTCCAGCTTTTAACAATTCGTCAACCTTTTCTAAGGCTGCCATTGATAAAGTTCGATGATCAGGCAAAACAAGTACCTGATATTCAATTCCTCCAGGAACAACTAGTTTGCCCTTCCTGACCTCAAGTTGCAATAGAATATTTTCATCAGTCACATCATAATCAAATCCTGGAATCGCTCCTGCAGGATCAGTGGCTTTGATGGAGAATACATTGGGAACATGATCACCATAATAATAAAGCACATCAGCTACGAACTTTCCATTCTGAACCAATGATTGCGTGCGGTGCATATAGTCAATGAAGGGGCCTGAATGATCCCACCAGGTGACTTGAGGATTTACATGAGTTCCGGCAAAGTACTCCTGTCCGGGCAAACCCATTTCCGGAGGTGAGGCTGTAAATGTGTGAAAATACAGGCGGTTCAAACCTGCACAGATCTCATGATCGAAAGCTGATTTTTGATCGTGCCATAGTTCATCGTTCCAGTGGGGACCAATAGTTGTAAATGACTCAGCTCCAACTATTTTCTTACCATATATATGGGCTGCAGAACTGGCTTGTTTCAGAAAATATCTGTTTTCTGGTCTTGGCCGATGCGGGGATGGTGACCAAAACTCGCTCATCACAATTTCGCTAAACCCATAATTTTTGATGCCATCCATTGGTCCTGCATGCGGACCAGCAGATTCTGGTTGAATACCCATATTATGTTTATCCGCGTATTCAGCAAATAGAGCATAGTGATTGTATGCCACCAGATCGCCCAGTGTTTTTCTAAAGTCGGCCAGAAATGCGTTACTTGTTTCTATATCATCTACAACTATTCCTGCCAGAACAGGCAAAAAGGACTTAATTTCGTATCCCCGGTATTTTGTAAACTCGGCAGCAAATTGATCGGTCCAATTCATCCCGCCACATTCCCAGCTATCGGTTTCCATATATTTCAGGGTGGTTCCAATATGATCGCCAGCGGCCTCAAATATAGGTGCTACCACATCGTTCCAATAGAAATGAAATGCTTCTTTACTCATGTAGTCGAGTACCAATCCCTTCCATTGATTGCTGGATGTTGAGACATGCGAATTGGTGCAGGTATAGCCTAGTCGAATCACAGACCATTCGCCCTCAGGAGCATCCCATGTCAATACACCAGAAGCATCGAGCATTGCACTTAAGTCGATTATTTCAGATTGTTTTACTACAACTGTAGGCTTGATATCCGGATTGGATGGATTTCTTGGATCATTGGTCAGCAAGAATCGGCAATCAGGAGCTGATCCACCTAATTCGTGAAAACCCAGCTTCAATGAAAGATCAGAGATTCCATCTACAACTTGCGATTCATCCTTGAGTGGAACCGCCAGGATGGCTATGTCTTCATAAAAATCAAAACGGATAGGAGGTTGTTCTAATTTCTGGATGATTTTTCCTCCACCCTGGACAATTGTACCATTGGATGTTATTTGCTTGGCAGCATATTGTGGAGTTACCCGAGGACCACCCAGATTCCATCCACTCTGAATATTGAATCCCATTTCCAAATCTAATCGTCGGGCTTCGTCAAGAGCAAAAACAAAAAGTTCATTCCATTCATGTGAACCATATAAAGGGCCATCCGGTATATCTTTGTTACCTCGCTGGTTGTGTCCACCCGCATCGAAGATCATTGCACCATGAAAATTCCTTGACTTCATGGCTTCCAGATCCTTGCTTATACCTTCTTTATTGACATTTCCATTCAGCCACCACCACCAGCAATTGACTCCGTATTCTGTGGGTGGTGCCAGGAAATTTTGTTTTAGATCGCTTAGAGATGCATAAGCGTGGGGCTCGGCATGCTCATTATTGATGCTGTTGCAACTAAAAAAACCTGAGAATGCAATTATGACAATTAGTTGGAGGTAGAAAGTTCTTTTCATCTTTTTGGCGATTGCGGATCTTGCTTGTATGATTGGTAAGGGATATGTCCATTTTTAGTAACACTAAATCCCCACTTAGAGATGTAGTATTCTGCAGGCTGGAAGTCATCTTTATTCCTTCTCAGCTCTGCCATCAATTGCTCATCTAAATCTGAGAGTATACCGGCAAAATCCGGATCAGAAACCAGATTATTCATTTGGTAAGGATCGGC
The DNA here is from genome assembly GCA_034658635.1 of Bacteroidota bacterium. Lineage (GTDB taxonomy): Bacteria > Bacteroidota > Bacteroidia > Bacteroidales > UBA12481 > JABHCC01. The sequence continues at coordinate 5,358 of JAYEFL010000210.1, forward strand.
CAGGTCATCATATAACAACCACGGACCGTCTAAACTTTTCACATAGGTATACTGACTGGTTTTTAATGCACGGTATTCTCGTTTAACCTCCTTTCTAACAGAGGCAAATGGAGCCACAGACATGTACAAAGAACCATGGTCAGGAAGTTCTTTTTGTCCTTGAATGATATCAGCAAAATCCTCACCCTCAAATGATTCAGGTATAGTCAATCCGGCCAGAGATAAAAGGCTGGAAGAAATATCAGGTGTGGTAATGGGCATGGTGATCGTCCGGTTTTTTATCCCTTTGGAAGAAGGAAAGCTAACAATCAGAGGCACACTCGCAGCTTCATTCCAGGGAACCTGTTTTTGTTTGATCCGAATCCCTTGAGCTCCCATTATTTCACCATGATCTGAGGTAAACACTAAGATGGTATTTTTCATCATATCAAGCTCCTTGATCTTGTTCAGTATTCCGCCAATTGCCTGATCAGTTGCTGAACAATGGGCGTAATACCCCACAAGCTCCTTTCTGGCCTGCTCATGTAAGGTTTCAGGCACATTCGGATTCAGCCGAATGTCTGACTCTGAGTATAAATTCTTGAATTCTTCCGGAGCTGTTTGATGCGGGAAATGTGGTGCAGCAATTGATACCAATAAAAAGAAGGGCACATCCTGAGATGCTTGACTCGTAATATATTCCTGGGCATCTTTAGCCACAGCAAACGGAGAATAGCCTTCCCAGTACTTGATTTCCGGCGAATCACCTTCATAATAGGCCATGTGATTGTAGTCATGAGAACATTCCAGAGCCTTCCAGTAATCAAAGCCCTGCCTTCTTTCAGGTGGCGTGAAATCAAATCGACCTTGTCCGTCTAAATGCCATTTCCCGATATACCCCGTGTTGTATCCATTGTCTTTAAAAACCTCCGACAGACACAATTCTTCGGCTGGCAGATATGCATCATTCAAGAACATTCCGGTAGTAGTAGGATACCTGCCGGATAAAAGGGATGCCCGATAAGGCGTACAAACCGGACAAACAGAAACGGCATTTTTGAAGGTGATGGCCTCTGAGGCAAACTTATCTAAGTGAGGTGTTTTGACATTCGGATCGCCAGCGTATCCGGTTGCTGAACCACGCCATTGATCTACCAGAATGAACACAACATTGGATTTGTCATGATTACATCCGGCAGTTAGTAGTAGAACTGTTAATAAGATAAGTACAGATCGGGTTATTTTAATTGTGTTTCCAGATTTTTGCATTGTTTTCGCATGTTTTTTAGTATTTCATCATAATCATGATTCCCAACCAGGTTGACCAGTTGATCAGGATCTTCTTTTAAATCGTGCAGGTATTCATAAGCAGGCTCCTGCTCATAGTAGTTAGCGTACACGTATCTTTCTCCTCGAATTCCCACGTATTTAGGAATGGAGGGGTTATTCATACGGTGCTCAATCATGAAATCTAGACGCCAATCGATAGTTCGTTTATGGCTTACTATCGGTAATAGGCTGGCTCCCTGATAAATCTCTGGAGGTGCGATTCCGGCGAGATCCAATATAGTGGCCGGGATGTCAATATTTAACACCATTTGATCCGCTGTTCTTCCTATTTTTCGCTCAGGCAACCGGGGATCATAAATCACCATGGGCACTCTTAGAGATTCTTCGTAATGGCTCCATTTACCCGCAAAGCCACGATTCCCCATATAGTATCCGTTATCCGCAGAATAGATGATCACCGTATTTTCATCCACACCTTTCTCTTCCAGAGCAGCAATCACTCTTCCCATTACCCGGTCATATCCGCTGATCATTCTGAAATAGGCTCTCAAATTGGTCTGGTATTTTTCCTCTGTATCCCATCTCCAGAAGAAGCGTTCACGATTCATGGATGTCTTCAAAAACTCAGGATGGTTTTCAAATATCTCAGGATCTGACAAATCCGGCAGGGGCATTTCAAGGCCTTCGTATAAGTCAGCAACTGCCTTTGGATAAGGATAATGCCCATCATTACCAGGAGTCAGATTTCCATCTACTGCATGAACGGCATTAAAGCTCACAGACAGACAGAAAGCCTGATCAGCAGGATTTTCTTTGATAAATTCGATTGCCTGATCTCCTTTTATCTCAGCTGAATGTCGCTTACTTCCATCATCCTGCTTTATAAAAAAAGGGGTGCTCCTTGGAGATGGCTTGTAATAATCAAACATTTCATGAATAAAGCTGTCCTTTTCTTCAATCTTGAATCCGAACTTTCCAATAAACCCTGTGCGATACCCGATCTGTTTTAGTAAGTAGGGATAGGATTGGAGCATAAACTCTTTTTTGACCGGATCCTTCCCAAAGGTGTAATTGTGTCGTGATTCATAAAGACCAGTAATGATTGAAGCCCGGCTTGCAGCACAAATAGAAGTAGTTACAAAAGCATTGGTAAAACGAATTCCACCAGCAGCAAGTTGATCAACTGTGGGAGTTTTAACTATTGGATGCCCGGCACAGGACAATACATCATTTCTCTGATCGTCAATAAGGAAGAATAAAATATTAGGCTGGATATCCTGACTATTGTCTGCATTAGTACATGCTGATAAAAGGGATGACAATACAAGAAGTCCAATTGCAAGCTTTGATTTCATAATGCTTTCATTTACTTATTTAACAAATTAATATAGAGGCATATAGCATTGAGGATCTCCGTAGCCCATACAAGAGTTCAGAATGGAGACAATCGATAGAAAAATGACTACGAGGGATAGTCCTAAAATTGATTTTTTCATAGTTCTACTATTTTAACTGGCCCTAGCAATCCTGAAGGCAGAGGTTTAGTAAAGTTAAATGACTGCATGGCTCGTTCGGTGGTGAAAGTGTATCGTCCGGTTGAAAATTCTTTGCCTTCCATGAAGCCATTCTCAAACTTCACTTTACGAACATCGGCATCAGGCTCTTGTTGATCTCCCAATAAGCGATTAACCCAGCGATTGGCAACTTCTATTTCAAGCTCATTAGTTCCCTCTTTCAGGGCATCTGATATTTCTATTCTCCAGGGTGCACACCATATGACTCCAAGGTCTTTTCCATTCAGTTTAACCCTGGCCATATCATTGACTATGCCCAAATCGATATAGTATTTTTTGTTTTCAAGGTTCTTAATTGTAAAGGTCTTCTTGTACTTGGCAATTCCTGAATAGTACTTAATTCCACGCATTTCGTGTTCAGTCCAATCTGTTAATTCATCAAACTGAATTTCAGCCGGACCTCCCCAAAGTGGATCAAAAGATACTTGCCAGAAACCTTCGATGCTTTGCAGGTTCTTCAAACTGGGGAAGTTAGCAATCGCTTTTTTTGCCTTTGATTTTTGATCTTGATTTCCTGAGAATGTAATGATGAAGCTTTCAAATGGGAAGAACTTCATAGGAATAGTTGTGATACCATCTTCACTAGCATAATCAGTGATTTTTCGTGTTTCTCCAGTGGTGCCAATCCACAATTCAGGTTGACCGACAGCTCTAAACGAGCATTCTGTTTCCTGAAATGAATCTGTTCGGTTGGCTATAAAGTAAATATCCTTGTTCTCCGTTTTTCTATGGCCATATCTGATTGTATTGCTTTCTGACCTAAAATCTTCATGAATACCAAGTTGCTGCAGAAGATTGCTCGTATAGTGGTAACTTGGATATAGAGAATCCGTTTCATTATTGCTTAGTAGTTTATCGCGAAGCTCATTAGCTAGCTTTTTGACCTGATTATCGCAGTTTGGATAATCTGATAAACTCGGTGATTTTTCAGGAGGTTTTCCAATAATCCGGGCTCCTTGATCCGCAAGAGAAATAATCTTTTGGAGCAATTCCGGAGTCATCGTTTCAAAATTGGGCAGAACCATGATTTCATATGAACTTGCTCCGGAAAAAACAATCTTACCATCTTTTACCTCAGCTTTTTTAAGTAGCATTTTAGGAGAACATCCATCAAAACCATATCCTTTTTTATCAGGTATGGCACCATTCTCTTCCATTGCATCATATGGTGGTGTAAATACCATGGGTGCCCCTTCTGGAGTAAGATAAAGTATATCAGAAACGGCTTGGCCCTGTTGCATCATGTGCGAAAATCGGCTAATGTATTCGTGATATGGCCCTACCATAGGCCACCAGGTTTGTCCTCTGTCCCAGTGTACTCCATAAACTCCCATCGTCATTCCTGGCCTGTATTCATCTCCAAGTGGTTTATGTGCAAAAGTATGATAGACAAAGCGATTAACGCCCAGTGCCAAAGCCCAATCGCTTTGGTCTTTCATTGACCAGGGGTATTCTTGCCATAATTCATGGCTGTCGGATGTAAAAACCTCAGCACCTACAATGGGCTGACCCGATATATGGGAAATTGATGTGGCCTCTACCACAGCATAGGCGGTTTGATATCCAAATCTTTTGCTCCAGAATTCGGCCATAATAACATCTGCGACGAAACCCAAATCCAGGTCGCCTGCCGGATTCATATCATAGGGTTCAATAGTCAGTTCCAAGCCGTTCTTATGGGCATATGCTTTACCAAATTCGGCATGGTTTTCTAAAACTAAGTCCTGGCAAGTTCTTCGCAAATCCCATAAAAACCGCTCGGTAATTTCTACACTTTCAACGGCTCGCCCAGTATAGGCAAGAAAATAGGGCACTGGGTTGTAGCCTCTTCTTTGTTTAAATTCTTCAACAATGCCATCCGTCCAGTTTTGTGAACCACTCTCCCAGCTATCCATATGAAACCCTGTCCATCCCACACCTTCTTTACGAGGGGCGGTCTTCTCCAAGAGAATATCAGTGAAATTGCTCAGATGTGTTGCAAAATCAGCTGTATCAAGCTTATTACTTTCTAGACCCAATGCAGGTTGTGGAGCAGGACGTGTACCTGCACCCGTAACTCTTACACCCATTCTGATCAGGGTCCAATTGCCTTTCGGAGCATTCCACAGTACTTGTCCCGCATCATCCATGTACTGAGAAATATTCATAATATCCTCTTGATGCAGAATAGCATTCGACTCAGGATTTTTATAGTCTGCGAGTGAAGGTAGATGGGGTTTTACGTTAGGAACAGAGGAGTAGGGACTTCTTTCATATAGGGCTTTTTCACTGATATCCTGGATAACTACTTCTGTTGTACTGGGAATAGCATATACAGCAACATCCTCATAATAAGGATCATTTGTTCGGTGCCACCGAGTGCTTCTCTGTTCAGGAATTGGAAGAGTAATTTCAATTTTTGTATTGCCTTTGACTTTCGTTTCACTGAACACCAAATGCTTCATCGACTCCTCAGGCTTTACCCATGGACCACCACTCCCACACCAACCCGGACCAGCCCCCATTAGTATCCTTATTCCCAGTCTTTCTGATTCCCTAACAGCATGAACAAACAAATTCTGCCATTCTTCACTCATGAAATCCACCGGACCTCTCGGAACTCCGATCCCAACTTCAAGAAAAATTAGATTATTGATGCCCACTTCCTTCATTGATTCCAAATCTTTAGTCATCTCCTCACGACTTAGATTGCCATCCATGAAGTACCAGTACACCCCAGGCTTTGAGGTTTCCGGTGGCTTGACAAAAGCTTTTTTCAGTTCATCAAGCGGTTCAAACCATTTGATGATCTCATTGGTAATCAACTCATGACCCTTTTCATTGGGATGGTTTACCTGAGACATATATTGGACAAGCTCATCACGATCTGCATATGAAAATTCAAAAGCCTTGTAACTGTCGACCAGTCCAATATGATTCTCTTCAGCCAATCTAATAATCTGATCGCTGTGTTTTTTCAATTCATTATTGGGATCCTGGTAATCCACTCTTTGATCGGGAGAGG
>JAYEFL010000211.1:0-2612 GCA_034658635.1 Bacteroidota bacterium
GCCCGAAGGCATGATCAAGCCTACGCCTTATGCTTACTTAAGGTTTTGGTCGTGCCTCCGGGGAGAGATAGAACACAAACCACATGGAGGAATACAACATGAAAGAAATGAAAGTAAGAAGAATCCTTGGCGTGGCTATCGCCATGATGGTACTTCTGGCGGTGTCAGCAGTACCAGCGATAGCATGCCCGTGCGAACAGCAGGAACCTATCGACGAGATGGGGCAACAGAAAGTTCTGAAGGCTGTATCAAAAGAACTTTTTATACCAGATGAATACGAACTATTTAGGAACCCAGATGGTAGCGGTTTTGTACTCGCTTACAGGGCTTCTCAAACTTCGTTTACACTCGTAGATATATCGACAAAGTGTGAAATAAGAGAAGTTTGGAATGGAGTAACTTCAACGATACCAGGCGGTTTCAAAGTAGTACTTACATCCGACAAAGGAAATGAAGTGTCAGCTACGCTTACGGATGATCCGTCTTCGAACAGTGCTAAATTGGTGGTCTATGATTCGTCATCTGGTGAGGTGACTACTCTAAGCGTAGATTGCTACGATATATGCTTCGGAGCGTGTGCAGGGGTAGTTGGTGCCGCGTGTATTGCGGCTTGCGGTGTAATATGCTCAGAACTTATCCCAACAGGAATAGGGTACTTCGTATGTCTGGGAATATGTTATGCGTATTGTGGTGGAGCTACAGTTATTGACTGTGACTACCTATGCAACCTTATATGCTAAGTATATACCCCTCAATATAGGTTTGAAAAAATGATGGTATATCAAAAATTATCATTTTTTCATTTTTTAGAACAAGGAAAATGAGTGAGAAAAATGTATGAAATTCCATTCCACTGGTATTACATTCCCGGGCTGATAGTAGCGGCCATAGCAGCGATGATACTTGGACATAAAAAGAATTGGACATTTGTTCGATTATTATTATTTACCATATTCGTCGTAATTTGTTTTTATTTAGGTATAGTTATAGGTGAATACATTTTAAGCACAATGCCATAAACAACACAGAAGGTTTAAAATGATGGATTATAAAATAAATAGCGTTTTATATTTAATTATACTTGTAATACTATCGATTAGCCCCACATTCGCTGAACAAAATGTTTTTAGTGAACTATCCACAAATGAGCTCACCGAACTCTCTGTATATTATCAAAATAATTCGAATGCTCCAGCATTTGTCATTTACAATCAATCTAATGAATGTAACATCGAATATCCATTTTATTCTTATACCTTATCTTTGAAATGCCGCAGAGCAATTTTACAGAAGAATATTAGTGATCTGGCTAACGTTAGAGGAGCCGATATGACCATCGACAGTCTAACCAAAACGGTTCAAGAAGATCTAAATGAGCTTCAAGACGAAATATCCATCACTAAACAAAGTAATAAGAGTTTGGCATGTTTAGAATGGATTTCGCTTGGTGAGAGGGACCTGAATGAGAGCAAAAATTATTTCATCGCTTCACAGAAATCTTATAGAAAGGATGATTTCAATGCTACTTTGATATATTTAATCAAATCGGATTTTGCCATCTATAAAACAAAAAACTTACTAAAACTTACTAAAAATAAGAATAATATATCTTCAAAAGTGGATAATTTACGAATCACTAACGAAGGAGAAAAAGTTGCATCTAACTGGATACATGATGCAACTGACAAAATATCACTGTTAATGGAGTCAGATAAAAAAGAAGATATACTAACAATGGCTCAAGATGTTTTGAATGAATCAAAGCGGTATTATTCAAGAGAAAATTACTATTTAGCTCTTATGGGTGCTGCAGAGGCGAAAGCATTAGCCGAATTTGGATTAGAACGCGAAAAATACACAAGTTCCACGGATGCATTAACTCAAGCCGAGAGACAAGTTAAGACCACGAACAAATCATTGAATGTGATCTTTGAATATCCAGATATTGATGCTCCACTTGTAGAACTTCATTTTGAGATGGCAAAACTCCGCTTAGAAGAGGCAAAAAATACAAAGTCGATAAGTGCAATCCCATTTGCAGACACGGCAATCCGTGAGGCACTGATTGCAAAAGAACAGTCAAACGCAATATCGGATTTTAAAATTGCTATTGAAAGTTCAAAGAAAACCGCATCCAGACAAACGACTTTCGGACTATTTCCTTTGATGGGAGCAGCGATTGCTGTATATATGTCAAGAAGGTGGCAACGTGATTGAGGACACCCCCACTTGTCCTTTTATTGTTAACCTTAACCCAAGCATCGCCTGAAAGCATCGGGGAAACAGAAGGCGAACTTACAGATATCTTCGGTAACAAACTGCTCAGGTTTGGTTACGATGGGATAAACGTCATGATTACGGGCACAATAAGCAAAGAAGAACTCATAAAAGTAGCAGAGTCGATGGTCGCACAAAAAGCAACCACAGCTTAGCACGTACAACAGAAACAACACAGGAGGATAAAAACAAATGAAGAAACAGATGAAACAGATAGCAGCAGTCCTGCTGGTTCTTGCAGCCATTCTCATCAGCGGGTGCGCCGAACAGATGTCAGCAGACGAGATCGCTGACAGGATGGAGGCGAAGCAGGAGAGCATAGAGGACTTTTCAGC
>JAYEFL010000212.1:0-2611 GCA_034658635.1 Bacteroidota bacterium
GACGGATCAGATCCAGGAGGGTGTGCTTATTTAGCATGCCTTTTATGAGCGTTTCCAATTCACCAATAAGGGGAGAGGCAAGTTCTTTACCATCTGAAGTTTTCCAGGCCATGAAGCGACTGTACCCGGCGGAAATTGACCCAGCTTTGGCTTCAAGACCATCTGATATGATCATGACCCCATTGTAGGTAAAAAGGCTGGGGATGGCCTGCTTATAGGTCTGTAGCTGTTTGAAAGCGGAGCGAATGGTTGCATTCTCATCTGCTGGATTTTTAAGCTCTATGACAACGAGGGGTAATCCATTGACAAACAGAATCACATCAGGACGTTTGTTAACACCTGCCCTGAGCCCAGCCGAAGGGTTATTTTCAATGATGGTGAACTGATTCATCACCTGGAATTCATTATTCTCAGGATGCTGAAAATCTATAAGCCAGACCAGATCGCCTCGTTCACTCCCATTCTGCTGATAGCTGACTTTGATACCTTCGGTGAGCATTCTGTGGAAGGCTTCGTTGTTAGCTATCAGTTCTGGTGAATTCAACCGGAGGAGTTGCTTGATTGCATCTTCACGAACATCTTTGGGAATGTTAGGATTGATATGTCCAACATTCGTTCTGAGACAGTCCAGGAGCATTACATCTTCGAAAGATTCACGTTCTGGGGCCTCACTATCAGGAGCGATTGAGGGACCATAAGTGTAGGAATAGCCCGCTTGCTCTAATAGCTCAATGGCAAAGTGTTCTATCTGAGATTCGGTGATTTTACCTCTCATCATTTTTCTCTGTCAGCCGCTTTACTTCTTTATCAAAGTCAGAGATAAATTCTTTATCCTGTTTAACTCTGTAGGTCTCATACTCATGCTCAGCCTTAAGTTTGGCCTCTGCTGCACTTACTTTACCCTTGTCCTGAAGTAAAGGGTAGTTAGACAATTCCAAAAAGTCATGCAGGAACTCAACCCAGTCATTCATTTTCATGACTATCTGGCGTTGTGCTCGATTTTCTGCCAGGTCGAGATAGGCGGATATGATCTGATTTAGTTCTGTAATATGAGCTTTGCTCAGATAATTTTTTGCAGTAGTGGTATCAGATTTTATAATTTTTCCATCCGGTGCCTGTTTCCAGTTGCTTAAGCCCATATATAACTTGGATGCATCAGCTGAGTCATAAATAATTTCGGCAGCAGTTTTCCCTGTTATCGCCCAGTGCAATTTATTCTGAACTGAAGCGAAAAACGCTTTCGTGACAGGGGCTTCTTTATTGTAGTCAGCCGAAAGCGTATAGAGGTCTGTAATTTTTTGATAAAAACGTCTTTCGCTGGCCCGGATTTCCCGGATACGTTCCAGGAGTTCATCGAAGTAGTCTTTACCAAAGAGCCTACTGCCTTGCTTGAGACGTTCATCATCCAGGACAAAGCCCTTAATAATGAATTCTTTGAGGGTTCTGGTAGCCCAGATACGGAATTGAGTAGCTTGGACAGAGTTGACTCGGTAGCCAACTGAGATGATTACATCCAGGTTATAATATTCCAGCTTCCGTTTTACTTGCCGTGAGCCTTCTTTTTGAACACTTTCCAAAATGGAAACAGTTGAGGTCTGCTCTACTTCTCCGGTTTCATAGATGTTTGCTATGTGTTTACTGATAGCAGGTGTGTTTACACTGAACAACTTGGACATAGCTTTTTGAGTGAGCCAGACACTTTCATCTTCAAGGAAGACTTCAATATTTATCTTACCGTCATTTCCTGTATAGAGTAGAAAGTCAGAATGTTTATGCGAAATAGGGCGATTCATTGGATTTCCCTTTTGTAGCAATTGCGGGACCATAGGTGTAGGAATAGCCCTGTGCTTCGAGAAGCTCGATGGCGAATTGTTCGATTTCAGATTCGGTAATTTTAGTCATATTAATAATATTAGTGGCTAACTTTTGTTAACAAATTTACTTGTGAATTGAGAAAAACATATTTATATATCATAGCTCATCTTACCATACTTACGGAAGAAGGAGTTTCGAAGCTCGGAATGTCCAGAAATGTTTCGAGCTTTGCTTTTTTATAATACATCTGCCAATTTTTTCTTCAGTTTCTTTTTCATCTTTTTTTTTGGACCCAATCTTGACGGCTTCGCAAAAAGTCCCTCTCGCCCTTCGACCTTGCTCAGGACAGGCGCCGCGCGCCCGCCTGCGTATAACATTCATGCGGGCAGTCAGAGACGCAGAGTATTGATATTTATGAGTTTAGACATTTTTCCTATATACTATTGGTTTTATACGATTCAGGGCACATTTTTTGGTTACTCAAATACTTTTTGCGGTTTCGTCAATGTTGTTTTGCGAGATCATAATCACCGACTGTCTTTTAACGATTAGTTTTTGTTATAAAGGACAAAATGTCTTTTATGTTGTCCTTTATGGGAATACTAGCTTCTGAATGCAACCATAAAGGACACAATGTCTTTTAGACTGTCCATTAGTATTATTTTTTCAAATGCGCTTGGCTCGACTTGGGGCATTTCCAATTTCAAGCTTCTGAAAACCTGAAATCCTCCCTTCGGTAAGTGAACCTGTATCAAGATATCTGATTGATGGTAAATAACTACCCTTGGATAAAGCC
>JAYEFL010000213.1:0-33663 GCA_034658635.1 Bacteroidota bacterium
TATAGGCCTGTTGGAAAGGAGCCCAACGGCCTCCAAGTACTTTCTCATATACTGCATTACGATCACCAGAGTAGTCGCCTCCTTCATAACCAGCACGGATCCAGTTTCTCGGACCAGAGCGGTCATTATCTGGGATAAACCATAACCATGGTTTGGACGGGTCTGCAAATTCAATACTGGCCTCAAGGAAACCATTATTAACTGATCCGTAGCGATATGGAATCTCTTCCTGGGTAATGTTTATAGATAGTCCCCAATCCAGGATCAACTGGTCATAATTGTTCTCTATCCAGCTTTCTGAGAAAATAGTATCGCGTTTACTGTTGACAATAAGCCATTTGCCAGCCAATACTTTGCCATTCATTGTTGAGCCAATGAAATGATTAACAGAATCGAATTTTACTACATAGGTGTCAGGAATCAGATTGAGAGGATCTACTACTGTAACATCTATTGGTCCTTTTCCCGGAATGTAAGCAATACGGTCAACTTTCCAGGGAGAACCTGCCATGATAGCATGATGTGTTATTGAATCAATATCTACAACATTCCTGCCAGTTCCATGGCCTTCTATACGGGTGATTGCCGGGGCATCGCCGAAACTGGAATTTACGAGGGTCCCACCCATTTCCGGTTCAGTTTTATGCGGAATCGATTCATAGGTTTTTATCGGACCTCCTGCACCTCTGCGCCCTGCCAGATATGGTTTCTTCTGCCCGTCAAAGCTATCCGGATCATTTTGACTGTAAGGCTTGTAGCTGTTAAAAGCATAAGCTATAGCTATATAGTAGTATTCTTTGAAATTTACGAGGGTTCGTATACCGGTTGCAAACAGGTCTTCCTCGACAACAAAGGTGTGAGAAACTCCCTGATTGGCGCCTTTCACTTCTACCACTGGTATATTGGCTTCGATCTCATCGTTCCAGTTGTAGTTTACTATCTGATCAATGCCATCCCGGATATCGCATTGAAAAACGATTCGGGCGAGGTTGGAATTGTGACTAGTAGCGTCAGTAATAGAAACTTCTCTATTTTTTAGTTGCCACACCTGATATCCCTGGAATACGAAATTTACATCGCATTCAGGATCATTTAAAGGACAAACGATAAATGGATCACGCTCAACATATTGTTCCAGGTAGTTATTAGAATTTGGCTTATTCCAGATGTGAAAGATCAGCTGTTGATCCTGTTCGATGATTGTTAATTCAGGAGCATCGGGGCCATCAACTACTTTAAAACAGTTTTCGAATAGGCGCTGAGCTTTTTCATCTTCCTTGAGCATGGAGGTTACGGAGGCCCAAGGTGTTCCTTCGTATGATCGTGCATACACAACGCCTGTGGTAATATCGTTAATGGCTCCTGGCTCAAGTACAAAAGGACCGGATGACTGTACCATACGTCGATCATAGGGTTCATTCCCGGCTGTTTCTTCAGACCAGAATGGCATTGGTATTCCTCCTTGTCCCCATCCACATGGATCGGAATTACCAGGGAACATAAAATCTGTAATTGGTCCGGTTGCGCCTCCTGCAGGGTGTGCGTTGCCTCCATATCGCATTCGCTCATTATCCTTCCAGTATCCTCTGAGAAAATTGTAATATTCCGGAGCTGTTGACGGATCGCCAGTTACGCCCCCGGAATTCACATAGTATACAAATCGACGCATTCCCCATCGTTCGTTATCCACTATCCCATCTCCAAAATTTAACCCGTTAATATTTCCGTTTAGGATACATTCGTTACACAGCAAATTATAATTTTCATCGTAACTGCTACAATCGTCAATTCCATTAGGGTCTTGATAAGGGCCTTCGAAAAAATCGACACCAATAGCCGGAGGGTTGGCACCATATGCCCATGCTTCTCCTGCACCATCCACATCTTCTCCGTTATAAAAATATCCCACTCCTTTTGAAACATGGCAACCTGTGAAATCATCCCAGGCCCATCCAAGTGCACCATCTACATAAATGCCGAAATATGTTTCAATAAGAGTGTATGTAGATCTGTTAATTAAGGCATAGTTATAAAAGCTCATGTCATTCATAGCATCATTTGTTGAAAACTCGAAGGCCTGTGCTCTGAATTCCATACCAATGGCTTCTCCATTAGATTCATGATGTACATTACCGCGATCGTTATAAACCCACCACAGGGTGGCGTCTCCAAACAGTCGTGGTCTGCGGTGCTCTCTGGATGTTCCACAAGGGAGTATGCCATCCAAATCATAAAATGGGTAGTCTCCATTAGATGGATTGTAAAATCCATCATCATTCTGGTCGAAGAAAGGGGCCATATAAAAATCATATCCAGCAGATGCATCTGCATGAGCCGGCCATTCCAGTATTACTCCCGGAATTGAATATCCTCTGAACATCCTTTCACGTTTTGCCGGGTCGGCATGATACCATTCTCTGAATTCTTCTACCTGATATCGGGTAACTTCCCAGTGTTTATCGTACTGATAGCATACCTCAATATCTGTAGTACCTCGTGCATTTCCAGTTGTTATCAGCGGACCGGTAAAAAAGTCAACTCCTCCGGAGCGATAGCGAACAGCACACAGCTTTAATTGTCCGTTCACATCGGTTCCTCCAACCCAAATCCCGCCATTCCAAAGTGCAGTCTTGCCAGATCCTTTCGGAATCTCATATTGTGCATTTTTGAAATCCCACCACATATCACCTCCTGTTTGGATAAGAGCCCTGACGTTGTTTAATGCAATCTCAGTAGCTGTAGTGCTGGCATTGCAGCCAGCAGTCAGACCTTTGCTTATTTTTGGGTTCGTAAGCTGTCTTTCACCATATTGAAATGGCTGTGCATGAATAGCCATTGCCAGACTAAGAATGATTGGCAGTAATAAGATTCGTTTGAAGACCAGCATACTTTAGAATTCAGGTTCGTCTGTTTCGTAGGGGAGGTTAAGCGATACCCGGGTTCCACATGGCTCGTTCAGATTATCTGATAAATCAGTAATACTTACCCGGATTGGCCTGGGATTGATTTTATTATATAATTGGATTCTTTTCTCGATATTTTTTAGTCCTTTCGACTTATGCATCTGGTTTTTTCTGATAGCATTGGCCTTTGTCCTGCCAATTCCATTATCTTCTATCAGGATATCCATCCCGTATCCCAGGTCAACAAAGCTGATTTTTAAAAGCCCTTTATGCTTAATTAATTGTAAGCCATGTAAAATAGCATTTTCCATATAAGGTTGCAAGAGCATTGGAGGAATTCTAACCAGATGAATATCGATCTTTGGGTCAATTATAATTTCTACATCAAATTTGTCTGAAAATCTGAGTTTCTCCATCTTGATGTAGAGTTTAATTAATTGGATTTCTTCATCCAGAACGATCATGTTATGCTGACTGTTTTCCAATACTCTGCGCATAAGCATAGAGAAATTTGAGAGATAGTAATTTGCCGCATCCACATCATTTTTAAGCACGAAATTCTGGATTGAATTTAATGAGTTGAAAATAAAATGCGGATTCATTTGTGATCTCAGGGCAAATTTTTGTGATTGAACCAATTCATTCTCTATGGTTAACAATTGTTTGTCCATGGAGTGTTTTCTCTGGAGAGTATTGTATCTGAAAAGAATGAAAAAGCCGATAATGAACAATGATAAGGAAGTTGCAAATACTTTGAAAATAAGGGTCTGCCACCAGGCAGCATGGATTTTGATATCGATAAAAGTTTTTGTTGACGTTCCCATGGAATTTGACCCGGTCAGGTGTAGTTTGTAATCGCAAGGGGGAAGCTTTCTGTATTCAATTTGGTGTACTCCCATATCTAAAGAAGTCCAGGTATCATCAAACTTCTCCAGTTTATATTCAAACTTATTCTTGAATGGATTGAGATAGTCGAGAGCTGCAAAACTAATATGAAATGAGTTCTGATAATACCGAAGTTCAATTGTCTCATTTAAAGGGAATTCTATAAGGGCCCCCTCATCATGTACAAATAGTTCTGTAAACTGAACTGAAGGTGGCTTTGAGAAGCCTTCATAACTTAAAGGAAAAAATGAAGTAATACCATTTACTCCTGCCATGAAAATTTCACCATCGGAGGTTTGGTAAGCCCCATTAAAATTGAATTCATTTGAAGGCAGGCCATCCTGAACATCAAACTTGATGAATTTTTCCTCAATAGGGTCAAATCTTGAAAGACCGTTATTGGTTGACAGCCAGAAGAATCCATCTTTGTCTTCTATCATACCATAAACTATATTGTCAGCTAATCCATCTTCAGTTGTAAAGTGCTCAAAACTAATGGATACTGGGTCGAATCGATTGACTCCGCCCCCATTAGTGTAAACCCATATTTCCCCTTGTATATCTTGCATTACTCCAAAAATATACTCAGAACTAATGGAATAGTGGTTGCCAGGGATGGGCAGAAAAACCTCCCATGAATTTTGTTCAGCATCAAATCTGTTTAGCCCATGTTGGGTAGATACCAGAAATATATCAGGTTCTAATTCGAAAACCTGAAAGCAGGCATCACTGGAAATGGTGTTAGGGTTATTTGGGTCGTGCTTATAGTTTTTAAACCGGCCACTAACCGGATTATAGTTACTAAGTCCAGTTTGAGTAGAAAACCAAAAAGTACCATCACTGGCCTTCATGATACCCCAAACTTCCTCTCCTGCAATAGAGTTATTGGTTCCATCAGGGAGGAAGTTAACTATTTCCTCACTATTGGTATTGTATTTTGAGAGTCCGGATTTTGTAGCAATCCACATGTTGGCACCATATCTGACAATATTGGTTACCCGGTTATTGGCCAGAGACAGAGGGTTGTTAAACTCATGCTCAATTTTTCTGATGACACGTTCGAGGTTTTTGTCAAATATATGAACACCATTTTGAGTACCGAACCAGAAAAAGTCTTTTGGGTACTCTGTCAGACCATAGGTTGGGAAGCCACGTAGATATTTCTTAAAAGAGTGTGGTTCAGGGATTAGTTTGGCAAGACCACGATGTGATGTTCCGATCCACATCAATCCGTTACTGTCTTCAATAATATCACCAATTGTATTAGAATGGAAGATAGATGCATCTTCAATATAATTTGCAAGATTATTGAATTGCTTAGTTGATTTATTGAAGATATATAATCCAAATTCCTGTGTTCCTACCCATAAATCATTATTGTTATCATTATACAGGGATGTGACGTAGTTAGGGCTGGCCAGATAGCCGGTGAGTTCCTCAGAAAGAAGGAAGTAGGGCTCAAACCAGTTGGTATATGGGTCTAATCTGTTAAGTCCGTTATTACTGCCTATCCAAAGATATCCCTCCTTACAGAAAGTCAGATCCGTGATTGACGAGGAACTTAGATGTCCTGGGCCAGGTCGGGCATAATATCTGATGATTTGTCCTGTTTTTCTAATCAGGTAATTCAAACCATCCCGGGTTCCTATCCAGATATTTCTATCTGAATCTTCTTCAAAAACGGTAACAAAGCGGTCAGAAATTGTTCTTGAATCTCTGGGGTTGTGTTGAAAATGAATAAACTGCTCCGTTTTGGGATTGAATTGAAAGGCTCCATTTGTTGTTCCCAACCAGATAAATCCGTATGAATCCTTAAAAATAGAAAGGAGAGTATCACAACTAAATCCTTTATTTAAAGAGTTATCTGTGGTAAAATGTTCAACGGTGAAAGCCAGCGGGTCAATTTTATTCAGTCCTTTTGACGTTGCAACCCAAATATAACCGATAGAATCTTCGATTAATCCGACAACTTCCGGGTTAGTTAATCCAGATGAAGGATTAAAAAAATCGCGTGTAATTGTTTTAAATGAATATCCATCAAAGCGATTCAGTCCGCTCCAGGTTCCCAGCCACAGAAATCCTCTGTGATCCTGTAAAACGCAGTTAACAGTATTCTGGGATAATCCCTGTTCAATCCGTATATATTCGGAGGTTATATTTTCGAGGCGGAATTCACTTTTTTCCTGAGCGCTGAGACAAACTGGTAATCCCAGAACTATGAGGTATACAAAAAGTCTGTACAGCCATGACAGCATGGGCCCGAGGTTTATTCTGAGTCAAGGAAACGGCTGACCAATGCCAATAAGTTGTTTTTCCGAATAGGTTTCGAAATATATGCATCAAATCCTGCATCCATAGCTCTTTTTTCATCATCTGCCATTGCAAATGCAGTTTGAGCAACTTGTGGAGTATCCGGAAAGATTTCTTTGATAGTTTTCCTGGCCTGATATCCATTGATATTTGGCATTTGAAGATCCATAAGAACCAAGTCTATTGGATCACCCTTTTTGCAAGCATCAATTGCTTCTTTGCCATTTCGAGCCCAAATCAATTTTGCACCGGTTTTTTGCAAAACAGCCTCCAGATATAAGTAATTGGAGTCCTCGTCTTCAGCAATTAAAATGGTTTTGTCCGTCCAATCCATAATCGATAAACTTTAGTCTTTTCTCAAAATTACGCTTTTTGAGGTCAAATGCAACACTGATTTGCCGTTTCAGCTTTTTCACTTCAACTATTTGACGAAATGCACCTGTCGAGCACCTTTTTTTGCTCAGATAGGGTTTTTGATGTTGTCCAGCCCATTTCCTTTTTGGCATGCTCACTAATGATACCAATTGATTGAATTATTGATTCAGTATCAAAATATATTCTGCCTGTTCTCCGGTCGAAGAAATCAGTCAGGTTTGTTGCAAGTTCATTATTAATACAATAGTCAAATTCAGCCATTAAGAGGCTTTGGGCTGACAGCTCAGTAGATTTCTCCATCAGAGAGAGAATCTCATCGGAGTTCGAGCCATAATTTGCCACAAGGTATTGGGCGTAGTATGAAGAATCCCTGACAGCTTCTTTGAGCCTGTTCTCAATTTCTGTAATATAGTCTGTTACCTCCTTCATGTTTTGGAACGGATTCCGTGTGAGAGGAATGTTCTTCGTTTTACATGAGGGTAGTTTTCTATTGGTTTCTCTCTGCATTTTTCTGGCAATCAGATCGACCGTCTTTTTTGCCATTACCCGATATCCGGTTAACTTACCACCTGCAATGGAGATAAGCTGTTTAGGTGAGATAAATATTTCATCTTTTCTGGATATTTCAGAGGCTGACTTGCCTTTTTCATGAATCAGTGGTCGCAGTCCGGCCCAACTGGCAACAATGTCTTCTGCTGAAAGTGTGTGTGTTGGAAAGACTTGGTTTACTGCTGAAATCAGGTAGTTTATATCCTCTTGTTCAACCCCAACGAGGTCTGGTGTATTATTGAAATCTGTATCTGTTGTTCCGATATAGGTTGTTTTCAGGCGTGGAATGGCAAAAATCATTCTTCCATCCGGCACATCAAAATATATAGATTGTTTCAGGGGCAGTTTTGTATGCGGAACAACTATGTGGACACCTTTGGTTAAATGCAATTGTTTTCCAGATATCGGATGGTCTTTTTTACGAATGACATCAACCCAGGGACCTGCAGCATTTACAACATATTTGGCCCTCACAATGAAAGAATCATTATCAATCTGATCTGAGGAATGGATCCCGCATACTATTCCATTTTCGTAAACAAACTCATCCATTGAGCAATAATTCAAACATATTGCACCCTTCTGGATTGCTGTTTTGGTAATCTCAATAGTCAGTCTTGCATCATCAGTTCTGTATTCAGAATAGAAGCCGGCTCCCAAAAGCCCTTTTTCTGACAGTAAAGGTTCTTGTTTTAATGCTTTTTGTTTTGATAACATTTTTCGCCGATCAGCTTTTGGAACTACTGCTAGCTGGTCATAAAACCAAAGGCCTAATGCAGAGTCAAGTTTACCGTATTTCCCTTTTTTTGTAAGGGGCAGCAGCATTTTTTCAGGAATAACCAGATGAGGAGCTAGTTTATGGATAAGACTTCTTTCACGTCCGACTTCCCTCACTAGTTTAAATTCAAAGCTTTGGAGGTATCTGAGTCCTCCATGGATAAGTTTGGTAGACCGGCTACTGGTTCCTGACCCAAAATCTTCTTTTTCCACCAATGCTGTTTTAAGGCCTCTGGAAGCTGCATCCAAAGCTATCCCAACTCCTGTAACTCCACCTCCAATTATAAGAAGGTCGAACTCTTCATTCTTAAGTGATCTGAGAAGATCCTTTCTGGTTCTCATTTTCATCCGTTTATATTTAATTATATTTGTCGGATGTAGCTCACATAACAAAAATTATCATCCTCGTGTGTGATAAAATATTTTCCTTTTGTCATGCTCGGTTCAAATTATTTCAACCATCCCATTGTTCTGGAAATTGCCTTTTTCCAATTCGCATACAACTGATTTATATAATCCTCCTTGAGCGCAGGATGATACACCCGATCAATTATTCTGTTCAGGGCAATGTCTTCGATTTTCCACCATTTCAGCCTGATTCCAGCCAGGAATGCAGCTCCCATAGCAGTAGTTTCAGTATTTACAGGCCGTTCTACATTAGCTTGTAAAATATCAGACTGGAATTGCATGAGGTAATTATTTTTCACGGCTCCGCCATCCACTTTAAGAATTGTGAGTTTCAAACCCGCATCATTTTCCATAGCTTCCAGAACATCTCTGGTTTGATAGGCTAATGATTCGAGTGTAGCTTTGGCAATATGGTTTGAATTTGTATCTCTTGTGATTCCGAAAATAGCCCCTCTGGCATACATATCCCAGTATGGTGCACCTAATCCAGCAAAGGCAGGAACAACTACTAACTCATGATTATCTTTGACTTGTTCAGCCAATTGTTCAGATTCCGCAGCTGTATCCAGAATTTTCAAACCATCTCTCAACCATTGAATAGCCGCGCCGGCAATGAAAACACTCCCTTCCAGCGCATATTGTGGCTCATTGTCCCAGTTGCAGGCCATAGTAGTGATTAAGCCATTGGCTGATCTTTTGATTTCACTTCCGGTATGCATGAGCATAAAACAACCTGTTCCATATGTATTTTTTGCCATTCCGGGTTCCAGGCAGGCTTGTCCGAATAACGCAGCCTGTTGATCTCCGGCTATCCCTGTAATTGGGATATTTGAACCTTCGAGAGTACAGGTGCCAAAGTCTGCAGCAGAGGGTAGAACTTTGGGAAGCATTGATGTTGGTACACCCAAAACGCTAATTAATTCTGAATCCCAGTCAATGTTATGAATATTAAACATCATTGTTCTGGAAGCATTGGTCTGGTCAGTAACATGAGATTGCCCCCGGGTCAGTTTCCAAACCAACCAGGTGTCGACAGTACCAAATAATAATTGATCTTTTTCAGCTTTATCCCGACATCCGGGAACATGGTCTAATAACCACGACAACTTGGTGCCTGAAAAATAAGAGTCAATAACCAGTCCGGTTTGAGCTTTAACATGATCTTCCCAGCCATCAGATTTGAGCTGCTCGCATATAGGTGCAGTTCTTTTGTCTTGCCAGACAATGGCATTATAAACAGCTTTTCCAGTTGATTTATCCCAAACAATAGTAGTTTCTCTTTGGTTAGTGATACCAATAGCTGCGATGTTACTCAGGCTGATCTTGTTATTGCTGAGAATTTGCATAACTGTTTCCCATTGACTTTCCCATATTTCTTCAGGATCATGTTCAACCCAGCCAGGCTTTGGAAAGATCTGAGTGAATTCCTTTTGGGCAATATCAATCAATTTCCCCTGCCTGTCGATCAGAAGGGTTCTGGAACTGGTGGTTCCCTGGTCAAGTGCCAGGATATATTTTGCATTCATCTCTTATGATTTTTTATTTCAGATCGTACAGCCATGACAACAATAGCTGAGAAAAGGCCAAGAAAGACCCAGAATAGGGGGCCAGGATTGTTTAGGAAGAACGCTTCATAGAAAACGGCTCCAAAACTTCCGCCAATCAGAGGACCCACAACAGGAATCCAACTATATCCCCAGTCTGACTTGCCTTTCCCGTGAATCGGAAGAATAGCATGGGCAATTCTTGGCCCAAGGTCGCGGGCCGGATTGATTGCATACCCGGTTGTTCCTCCCAAAGAGAGTCCTATGGCAACAATCAGTAGTCCTACAATAACAGGATTGAGTCCTTCCGTAAAATCATTGGCCCCAATAAATAGTAGTCCAAGTATTAGCACAAATGTTCCAAGTACTTCACTCAAGAGATTTGACCAGCTTGACCGTATAGCAGGAATGGTGGCGAAGGTTGCGAGTTTAGATTGCTGGTTTTCAGTTAGTTTCCAGTGGGGCAGGTAGTGTAGCCAAACCAAGCAGCCACCAATAATACCGCCCGCCAATTGTCCGGATACATATATTGGAACTTCAGCCCAAGGGAGTTCATTATGCAGAGCCATAGCTAGTGTTACTGCCGGATTAATATGGGCTCCGCTGAAAGAGCCGACTGCAAAAATCGCAAAGGTAACTCCCAATCCCCAGGCCAGAGTTATTACTATCCAGCCACTGTTTTCTGCTTTACTTTTTTTTAATACCACACCACCAACTACTCCGTCTCCGAAAATAATAAGAATGGCAGTGCCAATGAGTTCTGCTAAGAAATTTGACATTTTTTGTTTTCGTTTTTTTTATAGAATCTCAGTTTATGAATTTAACTAATCTTTCCTTACTACCTGACCAGGAACAACCCAGACAGTACAAAATTTCAATGATATATCCTTCAAACTTTTCATCAGGATTTATTGGTAAAATCACATATTCTCTGGAGACCCTCACCAGTAGTCGGTTACCTTCAGGGTTGAGAATGTAAAAGCGATTAACTCCGCATTGTGGACAGACAAGAAACTTCATAAAAAGACAGAATCCATATTTTTCTCTCTAAATTTACAATTATGTTACAAATATCTGTACCCACTTTACTAATTGATACTGAAAAAGCAAAAAGAAATATCGCAAGGATGGCCCGCAAGGCTGCTTCTGCAAGGTGTACTTTCCGGCCACATTTCAAGACTCACCAGTCAGTAGAGATTGGTGAGTGGTATAAAGAGCATGGAGTGAGTCGAATAGCTGTGTCATCACTTAGAATGGCAGAGAAATTTGCTAATGCAGGATGGGAAGATATCTTAGTTGCTATTCCTGTCAATATAGCTGAAATCGATCGTATAAACGAGTTGGCAAAGGGTAAGGGTTTGAAATTGGGTATAGTGGTGGAATGTGATATTGCTATTGCAATGTTAAGCCGGGATTTAAAGCAGGCTGTGGATTTGTTTATTGAAATTGACACCGGCTATCACAGAACTGGAATTGAATGGGATGATTTTGGTGGCATTGATCGCTCGCTTGACAGAATCAAAGAGGCTGAATTAATCACCTTTAAAGGAATCATGACTCATGCGGGTAATACTTACAAATGTATTGGTGAGGATAGAGAAGAGAATCGCCAGAATATTCTTGATATCCATGCGGATTGCTTGAATAAGCTCAAAAAAATAAAGGATCGATATCAGGATGAATATCCGGATATGATTATTTCGTATGGTGATACTCCTTCATGTACTTTGGCGGATGAGTTCGGACCAGTAAATGAAATTCGCCCGGGAAACTTCATCTTCTACGATCTTATGATGGAGCAAATGGGTGTTTGTAAAGCCAAAGATATTGCAATAGCTATGGCTTGTCCGGTAATTGGAGTGATCTCAGAACGGCAAGAAGTGGCTATTTACGGTGGCGGAGTACATTTTTCAAAGGAATTCCTGACGATTGGTGATAGTAGAATCTTTGGAAGAATGGTACAAAACTTCAGTTGGGGCTGGGGAGATATTATCCCTGATGCCACAATAGTTGGTTTATCACAGGAGCACGGACTTGTCAGAATTGAAAATTTTGTTGCTTTCAGTCATATTGGAATTGGTGATATTCTGACTTTTTTACCAGTTCACAGCTGTCTGACCGCAAATTCAATGGGCCAATATCTGAGTTTTGATGGCGGGCTAATTATTCCTTAAGTCATTGGTAATAAACCTGGATCAAAGCAACCCTCCAGCTCCACAGTGTGACATCTTGAAGGAATACTTGTTTACAGGGGGATAATTGAAAAACCTGAACGAATGATATTATCAGGGATTTGTTTTGGTTCAGTGCTTAATAAAATGAAATATCCACCCCCCCCCCCGGATCCTGCTCTCGCAGATTTTGTTTCCATTTCTATCTCTGTAACTGTTCTTGATTCATCAAGAGTCATACTCAGAGATGAGTTGGCCGGGAGTTGTACATCTTTTTTGCCCCAATATTTAATGAGTGCGATATTGGCTGGTGACGACCATGATGCAATGTTATTCATGTTGAATTTTAGATTTTCAGTTTTCGATAATGAGGTCATCCCATGATAAAATGGTATTAAATCCTTTGGATTGAAAGTACTTTCTGATTTTTTTGAATTTTTGTTTTCCTACTGCCAATACGAAGTCTCCACCCCATGCTCCTAATGACTTCACTGCACCATTGAAATCACGGAATAGTTTGTCTTGTATTGGGGATTGCTTAAGAATTCGTGCCATTATTTCTTCATGCTCCCATATCCTGCTTATCGAGTCTATTTCATTATTAACCAGCCAAAACTCATCTGTTATTCCTGAAATTCTTTTCAGATCCTGATCTTTGAAATCCAGGTGTTTGAATTCTTCTAAACTGTCATTAGTATCTTGTTTTTTGCCCAGATAAATGAATGCCATATGTTTTCGGTAAGTTGGCACCCAGTTGATCTTATCTATTGTGTGTCCTTCAAAAGTCTTATGAAAAATAATGGGTTTTTCAGATAGTGCACAAGCAATATCATAGCCAGATCCTGAAGATATCCTTTTATGAATATCAAGTGGGTCAACCCGGGCCCATTGAGACAAATTGGCAATGAAGGAAGAACTGCTGCCCATTCCCCAATTACGCTCAAACTCAATCAGGTTATCCACCCAGTATCCTTGGTCTGAGGATAAAAAATGCGGATTGAGTTCTCTTGCAGCCAACAGTACTTTTTGGAGAAATAATCCTTTGCTATGATCGGTCGTTTCCAGAATGTTAAAATCCGGCAGAGAAAGGCTTGCCTGAAACCATTTTCCTCGTATATCAGATACAGTCCACTCAATTAAATTCTTTTGTTCTGATTCTTCTATCAGCATGCTTTGTCCTGATCTCAAGGGTATTGCAAGTGCTCTTGCGCCATATAGAACCATATATTCACCCGTAATCAGGAATTTGCCATTTGAGTGAAATTTCATCATAATTTAGTCCTCTTTCTTCCTAGCCTGTAAATATTAATATAATTAGCTACTTCCCGATAGCTTACTGTTTTGTCCTCAAAATGGGCAGTAGCGTCCTTAGTTTCATTAGTATCTGCTCCGAGTTGGATCAGAATCTTTGAATTCTTTGACAATTTCCTGATTGGCTTCAAGGTTGGTCCTGTATTCATCAGATTCTTTTATAATGGCAGATTTCAATTTAAACATCGGCTTGTTTTTTGAACAAAATAAATATACCAAAAAATGGGAGGAATGTTCATAATTGAGTAATCTAGTATTTTCTTTATTTTCGCAGAAGTATGAAACGTAAACCGAAAGTATATCCTGCCCAATTATATATGCGTTTTTTTGGGTTCGTTTTTTTTACAATATTCTCGTGGAAGAACAGGATTCGTAAAAATATGCCTGCTGAAGTTAAAAATCTAAAGGCGCCATATTTGGTTTTAGGAAATCATGTTGGATTCTGGGACCCTTTTGTAACTGGTACTTTTTTACCTGAATTTACTCGCTTTGTTGCTTCAGATGCGGCATTCAGAACTCCGCTTTTTAGATTTTTTCTTACCGCCGCCGGAACAATTCCAAAAAAGAAAAATATGCGCGATACCAAGGTGATTCGCGATATTATTGCGGTTATTCGCCAGGGTGATAATGTTGGGATTTTTCCGGAGGCCGTAAGGAACTGGGCTGGATCTGGTTTTCCTATCGAACCGTCTATTGTTAAACTTATAAGGCTACTAAAAGTTCCGGTGGTGGTTCCCATTTTGAAAGGGATGAATCTCTTTAATCCCCGATGGTCAGTAAAAAAGAGACGCACTCGTGTACTGGTCGATTATAGCCTGCTATTTACAGCTCAACAAGTAGAGGAATTGTCTGAGAAGGAAATTTATGACAGATTGGTGAAGGCTCTTTATCACGATGAAGTGGAGTATCAGCGTGAAGCTATGATTCCAATTCGATCAAAAATACGAGCTGAACACATAAGTCATGCATTGTATGTTTGTCCTGATTGCAATTCGATAGATAGTTTCAGATGTAAGGGTAATGATTTCCGGTGTGAAAAATGTGGGTATGATATTCATATAAACCAATTTGGTTTCTTTGAAAGGATATCTGATGGGAAACTTTATTTTGATAATATTCGTGATTGGTATAAATGGGAAGAGAAATTCCTGTCTGATATGGTGAGGGAAAAAGTTGAAAAACGATCACAGGATATGATTTTTGAGGATAAAGGGTCAAAAATTTACTATAGTACGACAGATACTAAGCTAAAATTTAAGGGGGAAGCGGATGTTTCATTGTATACCGACCGGCTTGTGATAAGATACTATAAGCTTCCTGAAGAGGTTTTGAATTTTGATGACTTGCAAACCATTAATCCACAAGTATATGAGCGTCTTGAGATTTTCTATAATAATCATGCTTATCGAATAATTGGGGGTAGACCTGGGGTCTCAGCTCTTAAATGGGAAGTTGCTGTGAATACAATTTGGAAGAAACTCGGACAGATGGTCAAACTCTCGCCCTATATTAACTGTTAAGAAAGAATTATGCAATTTGCTGACTATCAGATATCAGAAGAGATTAAAGACAATCTGGAACGCCTGGGATTTAAGCGACCAACCGATATACAGTACAAATCTATTCCTCCGGTTTTAAAGGGAAATGATTTATTAGCAATCGCTCAGACCGGGACGGGAAAAACGGCTGCTTTTGTTATTCCGGTGCTTCAACTTCTGCTTCCAAAACCGGGGAGGAAGGCTCCCAAAGAGGTCAGGTGTGTGGTTATGGCTCCAACTCATGAACTGGCTATGCAGATTCATGAAGTTTTTTCTTCAATGGCTAAGAAGACCGGACTAAGTAGTTTGTGCATACACGGAGGGGTTGACCAGGATCCTCAAATCGAGCGTTTGAAAAAAGGAGTTCCGATTGTGATTGCTACACCAGGACGCTTGTTTGATTTGTTGAGTCAGGGACATCTGAAGCTTGACAAGGTCAGGATTCTGGTTTTAGATGAAGCCGATCATATGTTGGATTTAGGTTTTCTTAAGGATATTCAAGACCTGACTCGGCGCTTGCCGAGAAACCGCCAAACACTGTTTTTTTCGGCAACCATTAATGATCGAATTAAAAAACTTGCGTATTCCTTAGTTGAAAATCCAATTAGGATCCAGATTTCTCCAAAAGATCCTGTTGCAAAAAACATCAATCACTCGGTAGCCTTTATTGAGATGGATGATAAACGATTTTTTCTTGAGAGGCTGATTAACGAAAATCCGAAAAATAAAATTTTAGTCTTTGTTCGTACAAAAGTTAGAGCTGAGAGAGTTCAAAAAGCACTTAAAAGAGTTAATCTGGATTCCTTAACCATTCATTCAGATAAGGATCAGAAAGAGCGCTTTAGTGTGATGAAACAATTCAGGAATGGTAAGGTGCTGATCTTGATTGCAACTGATGTCAGTGCCCGGGGTATCGATATTCCGGATGTAGATTTTGTTGTAAATTATGATTTGCCTGAACAGACAGAGAATTATGTTCATCGTGTTGGTCGCACCGGCAGGGGAACAAAAAAGGGGAAGGCTGTCTCTTTTTGTAGCACAGAGGAAAAACCATTATTGAAAGAAATTGAGTCATATCTTGCCCAGGATATTCATGTTCTTGAGATTGATAAGAGCGATTATCAGGAAACAATAGATTTTACACCTGAGGATGAAACCGATTGGAAATCCTTGATCCGGAAAGCAGAAGAAGAGTCTGCAAAGTTCCGAAAGGGTAAAAAAAGAAGAAGGTGAACTTGCCGGTTCACCCTCATCCCTTGTTGAAAAACAATCACAAACACTCAATAGCTTACTCCTAAACTACTAGTTCCTTTTACTCAAACATCCATTCTTCCAACCTGACTTCCTCTTCCTCTGCCTCGGGGAAGAGTGATTCAAACATCCACCCTTCAAGATCAAGAGCAGCTTCTTGTCGTGGTGAAAGCTCAACGAACATCCAGCTTTCCAGGTTACATTCTGATTCCTGGCATGGATTTAGTTCTTCCAGCATCCAGTCTTCAATCTGTGAAGCTTCCTCATGTTCAGTGATCATGGAATCTCCATTAATCAGAGCCGAAGCTGGCTGAGTGATGGCAAATAATATGATGATGAGATTTATTCCTAATATTTTCATTTTTATGTCCTCCGTTTTAATTACTGTATCCACTAATAGAACGATAGAAACACCGAAATGCTACAAATTGTTTTGTTAATTTGAGTTAATGCTCTGGAGGGGGCGGGGGATGGGGGATTCGGGACTCGGGGATTCGGGACTCGAGCCCCGAGTCACTGAGTCACCATCTCATTCAGCACCTCTGCTTCTATCTCCACCATAGGGTAAAATTTCTCACTGCTAATATATTTCATCAGACTATGGAGTAATTGTCTTGCCTCTGGTCTGTTCTCCAGATCTGTATGTAAATCAATTCCGCTCACCAGAATCTTGCCTTTGCCTACTTTTGCTTCAAATAGTAGAGCTAATCTCCTGTTTGTTACCCAATCATCAACTATTCTTACAATTGGTTTTAGCTCTAATGGCAGCTTATTGAGTATTATAGCATCTGAATGCGACATTGCATCCCACCATTGCCAGTTGGAGTAATAATCTGTTGGAAATTCGGCCAAAGCGGGGTGATCAGGATTGCAGAGAATTCCGAGAGTATGTGGCTTTTGTCCGCCTGTCCATGCTGTATTCCAGAAGATTGAGGAGAAGCCAACTCCTATATCGCCACCCCATTCAGGTGAAACTTTTCCTTTGCCGAGGCTGAGGAGAATGGTGCCTCCGGATTTTAGTGACTCGATGACTCGGGGACTCAGTGACTCGGTTACTCGGTGACTCGGTGACTCGGTGATTTGGGATTCGGGATTCGGGATTCGGGACTCTGGGTATACCCAAATATCCCAGGAGTTTTTGAATTCTTCTATGCTTACTTCTATTGTAAGTCTTCTGGGAATTCCTGTTTTTTTGAAAGTGTGATGTATAGTTCCCAGATAATGGCTATTGCCAATCGGGATGGTTTGTTCAGGGAAGGTTCCATGAGCAACAATTTCGATGTTTCCCATTCTGTAATCTTCATTCTGCAATTTCCATTCTGCCCTTTGTCCTTTGCCCTTTGCCTTGTCATAGTGTGCTACCTGCACTGGTACTTCCATGGTTTCTCCTTCAATGAATATTCTCTTTGAGAGCCTTGCCAGCGGTACGGTTGTGTTGCAAAAACGGCTGAATTCTTCTGGACTAATGTATCCCTTTTCCTCCCAGAATGGATCCAATACACCAACCAAGGCAGTTCCTTGTCCGGGAAAGTCGTGTAGGTCAAGAAGTTGGAAGCCTCCAAAGTTTGGTGTTCGTAGTGCTGCTTCAATTTCAGCTTTATAACACAAAGCCTGGAGTTTGCCAGAGGCGAATAAAAATGAATCAGCCAAATGCCCCATGTGATTGGCTTCGAGACTTTCTTTGAAGATTTCAAAGTTTTTAGCCTTCAAAACTCCTGTATACTTTTCAACTTCTTTGAGATTTGGATATACACACCATTGGCCAATTTCATGACTGACAACGGGAATGGGGAGTAGGGAATCGGGAGTCGGGAGTCGGGAGGTCCAGTCGTAGTTTGTTGATGGCGGTTTTGCGTTGATTATACTGTTGAGTTGCTCACCCCATCCCTGGATACGGGGTTGAGGAATGTTATGGTAGTCATTTACAGGCAATTGAGGCCAACCCGCTGCACTTGTGTACAATCGTCGGGGATCATTTTCTTTCCAGTAGCTCACAAATTCGCTTAGGAAGGCATTTTGATTGCGTCCGGCAGGCTCATTACCGTATGCCATCATTACAAATGAGGGATGGTTGCCATAATTTCTGATGATATTCTGGCTTTCATCCCAGATAAACTGGTCAATAGGCAAACCATCACCAATACTTGTGGTGCTGTTGGCCCAGCTCGAGCATTCTACCTGAAGGTATACTCCGATTTCATCTGCAGCAATAAATGCAGCTTCAGGAGGACACCATGAATGAAAGCGCATGTGATTTAATCCGTGTTCTTTGATTACTTGCATTATTCTTTTCCACTCCTCCGGATTTGTGGATGGATATCCCGTTAGCGGGAAAATAGCGCATTCCAGTGTGCCACGGAAAAAGGCAGGGCGATGATTAATTTTCAATCCCTCAGAATCTGCCTCAATTTTACGCAGACCAAAAGTTTCAGTAAGCTTACTCATTTCACCATCACTTTCAACCGTTAATTCCAAAGTATACAAGTTCGGATCAAACTCATCCCAAAGCAAAGTTCCCTCACCAAGGTCAATCTCCATTGAAAATAAATTCTCTCCATGCGAAATATCAATCTCAATTTCAACAACTTGAGCCCTGAGCCCTGTGCCTTGAGCCCTGAGCCCTGTGTCTTGAGCCCTGAGCCCTGTGCCTTGAGCCCTGAGCCCTGTGTCTTGAGCCCTGAGCCCTGTGCCTTGAGCCCTGAGCCCTGTGCCTTGAGCCCTGAGCCCTGTGCCTTGAGCCCTGCCTTTGACTTTTGCCTTCCTGCCTTCCTGCCTTTCCTCTTTCCTGCCTTCCTGCCCTGAATAATAGATCACCCCTTCAACAAGAATCTTACCTACATCAATATCTGTTAGAATTCTAAATGATTGTATTGAAGCAGTGGCCATTGGGGTGATATTTAATTCCCCCACCAATCCGTTCCAATTCGATTGTGTATGATCAGAGATGCTGTGAGAATCCCATCCCACATCCAAATCCTTGGTGCGGTTGTCTACTCGAATTGTTATCAGGTGTTTTCCAGTATTAGCCTGATTTGTTAGGATATATTCATGGGCTGTGGCAAGACTGTTTTGAGTACCAATCTTTATATCATCGAACCAGACCGTAGTTTCCCAGTGTACTCTTTCAAGGAACAACTTCAGGGGTTTTCCTTTCCAGGATGTTGGGATTTCAATTTCTTTTTGGTACCATGCTGCACCTGTGTATTTATTTTCTGGTTGGAGCCAGTAAGGGATTCTGACATTATCCGGGTCATGGTACGGAGCGTAATTAGGATCAGTATACCATTCAGGATTGCGCATACCGCCTACCCATTGTGTCTTAAGGGTTATGTTGTCTCCAAGACCATTGCTGGCCATGGATCCCGGAAGGATTATTTTGCCAGTAAGAGGTTTTGAAAACCAACTTTGGGCTTCTCCGATATTTTCACGATCGATCTGAAACTTCCAGTCTCCGGACAGATCAATAGAGCTAGTACTACAGGAAGCCAAAAGGATAGTCAGAGGTATAAGAAAGCGTTTCATGATAGTAGATTGCAAGAACTATTCTATTCCAAGATTTGTGAATTGCTCAGTTACAGTATAATTGTATTCAGGATAATCATATAGTGGTACCCGTGGCTCAGTTTCTCCCATTGAATAGCTCCAGATACTGGAGTAGTCTTCTTTGTCTTCACCAATCTCTTCAAGTTGATCAAGGTATTCAGATATGGATTTAGATTCGATAATAATTACCTTTTCCATATTGTGAAGAGCCGGGCTATGAGATCGAGTAGCATCATAGTCAAATTCCAGGATGCGTCTGCCATACCTTGTGATGCCTATTGTTCGGAAACTGAGACTTTTGCCCACACCAGGCAAATTCAATACGTTACGGTCTGTTCCAAGAAAGGGACGGTTAATTTTACGCATAAAATCATTCAGAATAGTATCTAGTTCTTCCGCCTGCTCAGGAAAACTTCGTACTTCAGCGTAATACTTTTCTTCAATATGTCCGATTACTTTTTCTTCCATCTGCTCCTGTACTGCTCGTTCATTGGTGGCAAAATTGAAGTTGTTCTCCATATAACCCTTAACACTAAAGGTGTAATAATTCAGCACACCTATTTCATTCAGAACTTTCCTTAGTTTGGCTGAATGCCCCCGTCGTGATGCTGCAGCAGTGAATACCATTTGGTTGGTGACTGTCCAGCCAGCTGAAATCAGTTGTTTTATTGCATAACGGGCTTCAGGGGTAACCTCCATTGGTGATTCAAAATGGGTTTGGATAAAGAATTGCTTAAATCCGATTTTTACTGCTTTGGTTTTAAAATTTCTCAAAATATCAATCAGTTGGGGAGTAATACGCTGTGGTAGATATACAGGCAGACGCGTTCCTAAACGTATCCTCACCATCTCGGCTAGTTTTTCACCGTCTGGTAGTTTTTCATTTGCCTGCTTCTTGCGTTTAGCCATTTCATAAATCTGATTCAGTATTTTTTCCAAAGAGCGATCAGAACTCATAAGGGCATCTCCACCAGTAATCAGTATATCGCGGAGCTTCGAGTCTTTTTCAAAATACTCTAATAATTTCTTTAGTCGTTCATCCCAGGTTTCTTTTGGTTTGAGTTTATCAAGGTTAAAATTAAGGTGACCGCTTTGGAAATCATACAGGCGCTGACAGCTTGAACACAATCCTCCGCAAGCACGTCCCATTGTGTCAGGGATCAGAATGGCTACCTCAGGATAGCGCCTGTGGATGTTATGGTGTGATGGTAATAGCCATCCTGCAGCATTAGGCTTTCCCGGCTCTACCAAATCCTCCTTTTCCCAGGCCACAATATGGTTGAATTCGTCTACTAGCTGCTGACTGTAGATAACATAATGTCTGATTCCCAGGTCGGCTCCGATAGCAAAATATGGAACTCTTACATGCAGAAGAGACAAATAGTATGGATTAACAAAAAACGGTATGCCTTTCTTCTCGGCCGCATACAATACCTTCATTGTATCCGGGTCGAGAGATTCACCCAGCATTTCGTTCAGAAGATCAGGAGTACGGATGGCAAACGACAGATGAAAGCGGTAGTCATTCCACCAATCCAGAACCTTGAGGAATTTTTGATCTTGTGAGAGCCTTGGCTTGAAGACAAAGCGGGCGCTCTTCATTTCTCCGGCGTCAATTTTTTTTATCAGAATCTTTATTATCCTTTCCCTGTTTTCCTCTCTGAGCTTGACAATTCGTGGATCCATTCCATGACTCCAACGGTTCATCCATTCTGTTACCTGCTCCACAGAAGGCATTGGCCGACTGCTTTTACCGCTAAATTGTCTGAAAAGATTCAGCATATCCTCGAAGAAAGCTGGCTTTGCACCTCCTGTGCCGTAAACAACTCCAAACCAGATCAGGACAATGGGATTACTAACAGCTTTTTCGCCCCTGAGATTCTGGTCGTCAAATTCTCGCCCGGCATTATCTATATAATCCAAAATTCGAATAGCTGCAAAATCCCGTATTGATAATTTCTCAAATGCCTCACGTCCGGAAGTTTCCCGCTTATAAAAGCTGTAGGTTTCAGTGTTGTTTTTGAGCTCATTCATAACCCAATTACGAACGCCAACAAGAGCTTCAGTGTCATTACGGGCATTTCTCATGATTTCCTCAAGAATGGGATTTTCTTTCAGGAGGATTTTCAACAGTTTATGAGATTGAACGCTGATTGCGATTTTGTCTAGATTGGGATAGGAAGTAGGCATGTGGAGAAGTTTTTAGTTTTTTTGCAGAGACACACGGCCGTGTGTCTGTACGAGATAATTCACACAGAGACACACGGCTGTGTGTCTGTACGAGATAATTCACGCAGAGACACACGGCCGTGTGTCTGTACGAGTCATTCGGGGGCATACACATTGGTCTGCCTGTACAATTCTATTATTCAGAAGTGCTAAGTTAATGATTACGCAACTGAAAAAAGTAGACATTTATTTTATTCGAGTATATTTGAGAAAAGATCTTGAATTTTCATGAGTTGTTTCATTACTGATTCCTGTATTGGTTGTATGGCTTGCCTGAAAGTTTGTCCGGTGCAAGCCATTACCGGCGAACAAGACCAATTACATATTATTGATCCTGAACTTTGTATTGAATGCGAGGCTTGCGGAAGGGTGTGTCCGAAAAGTTCGATTATAACAGAAAATGGAGAAACCATACAGAGGGTTAGAAAGGCTCTTTGGTTACGGCCGACCATTATTCTGGAGAACTGTGTAGCCTGTGAAAATTGTGTGGAGGTTTGTCCCACAGGAGCTCTGACCATGTTTTCTGAAAAACTAGCTCTGACGGAAAACTACTCTGTTTTGGCTTATCCTGCTAAGTGCATTAGTTGTAACTGGTGCTTTAATAACTGCCAGTATGATGCTATTAGAATGGAGGTACAATCATGAAGAATGTTCAGGGAACAAATAATAAATTTCTGAAGATCAATCTTACTGATCACAGTTGGTCTGTTTATGAAATATCTAAAGAAGATCGTAAAAATTTCCTGGGTGGCAAAGGACTTGCATTAAAGATCTATTATGATCATATGAAAGATCGTCTGTCAGATATTAATGCGCTGGGAGAGGAAAATCTCCTGATCTTTGCAATGGGCACAATTTTGTCGACAGGTGCACCATGTTCTGCACGTTTTGAGGTATATGCCAAGTCTCCTCTAACCGGATTGCTGTTTGGATCATCTTGTGGCGGGCCTTTTGGAGAGGCTTGTAAAACTGCCGGATGGGATGGGGTGATTATGACCGGGCGTTCCAGACAACCATTAGTTATTAAGTTTAATCATGATTCTGTCGAATTTATTGATGCCACTGATTTGTGGGGGATGGATACAGATGAGCTGGATGAAGCATTATCATTAACTGCGCGCGAAGCATCCGCTGTTATTGGTCCGGCTGGTGAGAAAGGTGTTTTAATGGCTAACATAAAATCTGGTCATCGCTTTGCCGGACGAGGAGGATTAGGAGCTGTGATGGGTTCAAAAAATGTAAAGGCGGTAGTGGCCAGGGGGTTCTCTCATAAGATGATGCCGAATAATCCGGTGGGTTTTACAAAAGCGGTGAAGAAACTTAAGAAATACATCCAACGAAGCGAATACTTGTATCAATATCGTTTGTTCGGTACTAATGCGGGGGTTCGCATTGGAATCAAATCGGGTTTCTCTCCAGTACATAATTTCCGCGACAGATATCATCCTGAAGTAGAAAAAACTTCTGGTGAGGCTATGGCTGAACGCTATACAACCAGGTCATCTTCATGCCGCCACTGTTCTATTAATTGCGGACATAAAGGACATTTTAAGGATGGGGAATTGCATCAGATTCCTGAGTATGAAACCAATGGGATGTTCGGCAGTAATATTGATAATTACGATACTGACCTGATTATTGAATGGAATGATCTGATGAACAGGCTTGGAATGGATACTATTTCAGTTGGGGGTACGATTGCCTGGGCGATGGAGGCTGCAGAAAAAGGACTGAGGAAGTCAGAACTAAAATTTGGCAGAACTGACAATATTGGCCAGGTTATCAGTGATATAGCATATAGAAGAGGGGAGGGTGCTGAATTGGCTATGGGGTCGCGGTACTTAAGCGAAAAATATGGTGGAGAGGATTTTGCTATTCAAGTAAAGGGGCTGGAAATGGCAGCTTATGATCCAAGAAGTGCATGGGGACAAGGACTTGGTTACGCTGTTGCCAACAGAGGCGGTTGCCACCTGGGATCATATATGGTTGGTATGGAAATAGTTTTTTCTTATATGAATCCTTTGTCGCTTAGAGGAAAAGCTCACTGGACAGTTTTTTATGAAGATCTATTTACAGCTATAAATTCTTTGCAGATATGCCAGTTTACTGCTTATGGAATTTTGCCAGAATACCCCATTCCGAAGTATATTCCACTGCTCCTTATGAAACCGATAGTTGCTTTTTTTCCTGGCCTGAGTCAAAGTTTGATGAATTGGGCTGGATTGAACAAGTTATTCTCAGCTCTGACAGGCATCCGTGTTTCCCAAAGAGACTTTCTGAAGGCTGGTGAAAGAGTAAATAAGCTTGAAAGATGGATGGATTTTCAAATGAACCCAGAAGGAGTAACCGATACTTTACCGGATAGATTTTTGAAGGAAAACAATTCACAATATCCTGGTAAGAATACGACCGTACCTTTAGAGCAGATGATAAATAAGTATTATAAGATTAGGAATTATTCTAATCTCGGAGTTCCATCACAAAAGGATTTAAACAACTATATATGATGTGGAATCAGGTATGGTGCCCGGTAATTACGGGTAAGCATCATATTCGCTTCTTCATTGTCAATAAATCGTTCAAACTCATCATCAAAACGAAGAGTAGTCCCAACCCGTAGGGCAATATTAGCCAGCAGAGGCAAGGCAGTCGACATATATCCTGTTTCGATATCACAATTCAAATCGAAGCGGTTTCCAGATCGCACTCCATCGATAAAATTACCAAAATGACCTTTGCTGTCAGGGGCTGTGCGGAAAGTTGTGTCGCCACCTATCGCAGCGCTTACTTCCATGTCTGATCCGGCAAATGGCTTATTGCTACGCCCTTTGTATGCTTTCCAGTTACTTCCATTGATTTCCATCCATCCTTCAGATCCATAAAACAGATTCCCAATTTTCACATTAGTATTGGCTTCAGCATTTGTGTATCTGCCTCTGGTTTCAAATTCCAGAATTTTACCGTCAGCATATTCAAAAACCGACATTTGAGTGTTTGGTGTTTCCTGAGAACATTCGCGAGGGTTTATACCAAATATTCCACCCATCGACTGAATCTTGACAGGATGCTCCTTTTGATTTAATCCCCAGCGCGCAATATCAAACTGATGAGGTCCCTGATTTCCAGTATCCCCGTTGCCAGTATCCCAGTGCCAGTGCCAGTTGTAATGACCTCTTTTTTCATTGTAAGGACGGTACTGTGCTGGTCCTAACCACATATCATAATTCAGAGATTCAGGAGGCATACTGTCTTCAGCAATACCAAATGAGTCGCGTGGTTTGAAACACATTCCCCGGGCTTCAAATACTTCACCTATGCCTCCGTCATGCAAGAAGTTCATTGCCTGCATTACATTGCTGATAGATCGGTTTTGGAAACCCACCTGTACAACCCGGTTATACTTTCTGGCTGCTTCAACCATTTTACGGCCTTCCCAAACGTTATGAGAAGCTGGTTTCTCACAATAGGCATGTTTCCCTGCCTGACAGGCCCATATTGTTGCCAGAGCATGCCAATGGTTTGGTGTAGCAATGATAACGCCATCAATATCCTTATCCTCATAAACCTTTCGCATGTCTGTTTCTGTGCCTGGCTTATTCCCATTCTGCCTTTCTGCAGCAGCAGCTACCCGTTGGTTGAAGAACTGAGTGTCTACATCACAAATGGTTTTAATTATTACCCCATCATCATACATTCCGGCAAAGCTGTTTAATAGTCCACCACCTCTTCCACGAAGCCCTATAACTCCAAGGGTGACCCTTTCATTAGCACCAATAATTCTACTATATGATTTTGCTGAGAAGGCATGTGCACCAACGGCAATTCCTGCAGCTCCTACTGCAGTTTTTTTAATAAAATCTCGTCTGTTAGTCATAGTTTAAGTTTTGAATGTTGGAATACTTTGGAAGCCTAAGATACAAAAAAAAAGCTTCCGTGTGCGAACACGGAAGCCTGTTCCATATCAGTTCTCGAATTCAACAATAGTACGATAAACCCTTTCTTTGATTTCCTGAGCAGATGGGTTAAGTTCTTTCGATGTAAATAGCCCATTCTCCACATCAATTCGCTCATAAACCATCAGGTAAAGATTATAAATAATGTGCAAACTGAGCTGATATCGGGGTTCAAGAAGGGGAGTGATTCTGTTAATCACCTTGAGGGTTTGTAAACGGTATTCTTCTGCAATATCCATATATTCCCTGATTAGATCTCTGAATCCTTCCGGGATGGTTGCACCATGAGCAATGTTGTTCAGTATTTTTCTGGATAAACCATGTTTCTGTATCAGATCATCGGCAAAATAGCTCAGGTTGTTGAACTGATCTTTCTGAAAATCGCGAATAATGTGAATCAAGTAGCTGAAAATAGCACAAGGTTTGGCAGCTGTGGTTGCATCAAACATGGGATCAGTATATGATCCGTTTGAGCGCTTGAGGCCGCAGAGGTGTACGAAAATTGAGGATGGAGCAACAGAGGCACCCTGTGAGTAATCGATAAAGGTTTCTATTGAGGCAAAGCCGTCGTGATCAATGTCATACAACATGGCTTTGGCAAATGCTTCCAAAGTTGAGAAAGGAATCCTGAATTTTTCAATGGTTTCAATCAGCTCATTCCGTATGGGATCATTTTCATGATCACCATGTCTGACAGCCTCCAGCCACTGGCTAACCTGATCTTCAAACCAGCTTTGTTGAGCAGCTGATATTCCATTATTATGTGCCTTGTGATCATCAATCATATCATCTATGGCCCGCATAAATTTGTAACATGTTTTGGCGGCAAGAAAACGTTCTGTATCCCAAAAATTTGCGGCAATGAGTATGTTGGGGTGATCAATGATTTTTTCGAAATTGATCTGGCTAAAACGATCTAAATATATCGAATGAGGCATAATGACCTAGTAGTTAATGGTTTGGGAAGTCATGCAGTATTCGTTCTGAAGTGAGCTTTCCTGACAGCAAGACCAGGGGAATCCCGTTTCCTGGATGTGTGCTGCCCCCTGTAAAGTAAAGGTTGCGGTATTTGCGATGACGATTGTGCGGCCTGAAGTAGCCCATTTGAAAGATACGGTGACTCAAGCTGCCAAAAGTGGCTCCTTTGCTTACATTTACGTAGGAATCCCATGTATCCGGCATGCAGCAAACCTCAAATTTAATATGTTCTTCGAGATCGTTTATTCCCAGTTTTTTCAGACGATCAATAACTCCCTCTCTTGCCATCTTTTTGATGTGTTGCCAGTCAAGTGAATGACGATCATCAA
Source organism: Bacteroidota bacterium (assembly GCA_034658635.1). Classification (GTDB taxonomy): domain Bacteria; phylum Bacteroidota; class Bacteroidia; order Bacteroidales; family UBA12481; genus JABHCC01. The sequence continues at coordinate 27,055 of JAYEFL010000213.1, forward strand.
GATGAGGAGCAGGGATAATAACTGATAGTGTATCCTGTTTGGCCGGAGCAGCTGTTTCATCAGTACGGGTTGGGGCATGTATGTAGAAACATGGTTTCTCACCTAAACTGTGTTTTTTGAAAACAGTATCCAAGGAGTTTTTATAGTCATCAACAAGGAATACATTATGATGCGATAATTGTGGATAGACTTTGTCAATCCCCCAATGAAAAACAATAGCGGAACAAGTAAATTGGTGTCGGTTGATCCTATTTCCTTGCCAGCTGGGAGGAAGTAATTCACGATACACGTATGGTAGGTCGGCGTTAGCTATGATCAAATCAGACTGATAATCAGATCCGTCTTCAAAAAGAAGCTTTTTGGCTTGCCGATTCTCAGTAATAATCCTGGTGACGGGCTTATCGTAGCTAAATTCAACTCCCAAATCCTGACCAATTTCTATCATCTTCTCCACAATATTGTGCATGCCCCCTTTAGGAAACATAGATCCCTCGATTATTTCGGCTGCCGGAAGCATTGAAAACAGAGCAGAGGAGTTATAAGGACTCTGACCAACATAAATATTCTGAAAAGTAAATGCCATCCGGTGATGCGGATGTTTAAAGAACCTCCTGATGTAAAATGAATGCTTAAGATGTCCTTTTATACGAATGATTTGCAATAGATTATTGAGAGTGATAAACTGGAAAGGATGATAGAAATTACGATCTAACAATTTTCGCAATCCTATTTCCAGGAATTTATAACCCTTTTTTGCATAGCGCATAGCCATCTGATAACTGCCTGGCTCACGAGTTTCAAGTTGCTCACGCAATACTTCGGGATCATGGGAGAAATTTAATTGACTGTCATCATCAAAATATAGCTTGTACAAGGTCTTCATAGGCAGAAAATCAAAACACTCTTTTACATCAAGCCCCATTTTTGAGAAGACCTGTTCGTAAATACTTGGAAGGAAATAGATTGTGGCTCCTATATCAAATCGGTGACCCTCTCTCATTGTTTGACCACATCTTCCACCTGGTGAGCTGTTTTTTTCAAAAACTTTAACCTTATATCCTTTTTGCGCTAAAAAGATTGATGCAGTAATACCACCAATTCCTGCTCCGATTATTGCTACAGTTTGACTTTGTTTCATTGTTTCACCGAAACCAAAATTGTGCCACGATTACTATGTAAAGATAATATTTCGCAGCAATCACAGTCTGACCCGATTTCCACTATTGAATATTTTGTTGTATTATTGTACTAAACAACTAGTGCAATATAACAATAGTACATTATGATAATATTTGTGTTAGATCCGAAAGCAGGAATTCCGTATTACCGGCAGGTCATCGATCAGATCAAATTTGGGATTGCTAGTGGGCGGCTTACAGTTGGGGAGCAATTGCCAACAGTACGTGCCCTGGCGGTTGAACTTAAAGTAAACCTAAACACGATCTCTAAAGCGTACAAGGAGCTTGAAATTCAGCAGGTTCTGGAAACCCAGCAGGGTACTGGAACTTTCATTAATCGTTCTGAATTTGAACTTTCAGAAAAAGAACGGAAACATAAGCTCAAGGGCATTACCCAGGAGTTTCTAACCATTGCTTTTAGCTACGGTTTTACAAAACAAGACTTAATCAAAGAATTAAACAGATAGAAATTATGAAAAAGAAAAATTTGTGGAATCCGATCTCGGTAGCCGTTTTGGTAATTTTATTGACATTATGTGCAGGATTGTTCTTTCTTGAGGTGATTACCTTGCTTATGTTGATTGTAAGTGTGATAATATCTTTGTTACTATCTTCAGCTATTCATATTGCTGACCAGTGGGAGAAGGCTGTGGTATTAAGGATGGGGAAGTTCGTAGGTTTGAGGGGTCCTGGTTTGTTTTTGATCATTCCAATCGTTGATCGTGCCGATAGTTTCATTGACCAGCGTGTACGGGTAACCGATTTCACAGCCGAAGAAACTTTGACTAAAGATACTGTTCCGGTTAATGTTGATGCGGTTGTTTATTGGACAGTGTGGGACGTTGAGAAGGCCGCATTGGAGGTTCAAGAGTACCAGAAAGCTATTTTTTATATCGCGCAAACTGGGCTGAGGGATATTATAGGCAAACATGAGTTGGCTGGACTTCTTCAGGATCGTGAAGCCATTGCCGAAGCATTACAGAAAACTTTGGATGAGCATACTAATCCTTGGGGGATCACCTGCCAAACAGTAGGGATTAAGGATATTATTATCCCTCAATCACTAGCTGATGCTATGAGTAAACAGGCCCAGGCTGAACGGGAGAGACAGGCCAGAGTTATTCTGGGTACTGCAGAGACTGAGATAGCCGAAAAATTTGCAATTGCAAGTCAACAATACATAAATAACCCGGTAGCACTTCATCTAAGGGGGATGAATATGCTTTTTGAGGGACTAAAAGAAAAAGGATCAATGGTTATTGTTCCAAGCTCAGCTTTAGACACAATGAATTTGGGAGCGATTGGTGGTCTGACTGCGTTTGCTGAGAAGGGACAAAGTGAGTCATAGATGTTTCTAATCCCCGACTTCGATCTTACTCAATAAGCTGATATTTGTAACATCAGAATAGTCATATTGGTACAGGCCGTCTTCACCAATTAGCATCAATACGCCATCAAAAGGGATTACATCATATCCAAAAATATCCGGAAAAATGGCTAATTGCTTATCAGTTATGTTCAGTGGGTTAGTTACATCAAACACCTTCAATCCTGCTTCTCCATCGCAAACAAACAGAGTCTTATCATCAATTCCTAGTCCATAAGGTCCTTCCATTGGGTAGGCTTTGAGTTCCTCAGGTTCAGCGATGTTCCTGATAGATACCACAATGAGTTGATTAAGCTCATTTCCACAGGCATTACCGCCACGTAAAGTGATGTAGGCAAGGTCACCCTGAACAACCACCGGATCACAACCCGTTGCATGCCAGAAATCGCTGACATACATGGGTGAGTTCGGTACAGAGATATCAAAAACCCGCATGCCGTTCTGGCTGCCAAGAAACATGTGTTTGTCCAGAATAAAAAGGGTTTCAATTCCCCATCCGGCACTAAAATCCTTCTTGAATACAGGTTCTTCCGGATCTGAGATAGAGAAAATGTGAAGAGTGGTGTTGTCAATTGCATACAGTGTATTTTCAGCAATACCAAAGCGGGCCATTGAACCTCCAACACCAACCCCGCCAGCGCTGATACCACCTCCTGATACTTTTCCACCACCTACATCAGTCATGACTTCCCATCCTCCGCGATAAACCGGGTAGTTTCTGTTTTCAATTTGTTGTTTTATCTTTTTTATCTCCCAGTCTACAACCACACCCTGTTCTTCATCGATCATCGCCACAGGAAAGTTTTCATCGAACTCAGGAATAGTGTAAGGCAGCATATCTTCAACACGTCCCACTTCATAAATATCAGTCAGGTCAGAGATATCCATGGCCACAAGATCAACATAACTATCTGTATACAGAATAGTTCCTTTAACAGCTATATCAGCAATGCCAAGGATTTCAATAAAGGATATATTTTCAGGATTTGTTGGATCGGCATTATCAATAATATGAATGCCTTTCATGGTTTCAACAATAAATATGTAATTGTCTTTAAAGTACAATTTGCCCGGATTTACCAGTTCACGGGCATCAGTTTGTTTTATTGTTTGTCTCAGGTCTTCATAGCTCATATAGACCGGACTGTTACCAGTAAATATTTCCGTAATGCGGTCTTCACATCCTGTTGTCAGAAGAGCTGTGAATAATACTGAATAGATGATATATTTTTTCATGTCAAGTGTTTCTTTCGTGTTTTATCTGAATGTAATCCCAATTTTCATCGTCAATCGGTTGGAGTCAGCATAGAGCTGACGGTCTTGATCGCCCTTGTAATATAAGCGTTGTATACGGTAACCAACCGAAAAAATTATTCCGAAGTCAGGACTAAACATTTTTCTGATTCCGAAGCCAGGGTTCAGAAGCCAGCCTCCTGTTGCTTCATAGCTTGAGTATGCTTCGTAATCAAAAGAGGAAGAACTGGACCAGTTATAATAATTATAATATCCATCATCATCCAGAGGATGGGTATAGCCTCCGTACAGAGAGAGGAAAGGTGAAAAACTGGTATTCCTGATATAATAGCGTGCATCCAGAACAACAGGCAAATAAGAACCTGCAATAAACTCAAGTCCGATCCCCAATCCACCTGAAAATTGCTCAGTAAAGTGGTAGCCATTTGTAGTTAAGAAAGTAAAAGGAGCCACCCGTGAATTATTTGTTGAACCAATAATAAGTCCAATATCGGTGATATTGAAATACCCTGTAAAAGCATTTGATTGTTCAGCTTTTGTAATAATCAGTGATTTATCACCAACTTTTAATAGAGTTTGACCGTTGACTCCAACTGCCAGAAATATTCCGGCAATGAGCAATAGAAGTGTTTTTTTCATAGCTTAAAAATTCTTAAGGGGTCACAACAAAAATCGATCCAAATCGGAGTCAGAACTTCATTCAAATCTTTCAATTCTGAAATCATCAATGTATACTACGTCACCATCCTCCTGAGCTCCATTCATAGAAACATGGAAGTATATTTGGGATAGGACGCTGGATAAAACCTGACTCCCGAGTCACCGAGTCACCGAGTCACCCTGTCCCAAGTTTCAAAAACTCTCATAACATTCTCAGGTCTTGCCGCGGGGCCAAATTCACATTGTGCGATTATTCCGCCATTTTGATAGAGCTTGTTATGAAAATCAACAACAGCATCTTCGATCTCACATGGGATTGCTAAAGGAAGCAAATTCTGCCTGTCTATTTCTCCCCAAAAGGTAATCCTTCCTCTAAATCTCTTACTTAGTTCGTTCATATCCATGCAAAATACCTGACTGTTGATGGCATGTACCCCAAGCTCAATGAGATCATCTATAATGTCAGTAATATATCCGTCTGAGTGCATGAAAACATACTTCCCATAATGTCTGGCAATTTCGCAGTACTCCCGGTACATCGGTTTGAAGTGCTTATGAAAGATATCCGGGGATACCATTAATGAATCCTGAGTTCCCCAGTCATCCATCAGGAAAATAGCATCAATATCTGTTTTAGCCCAGGCTTCAACCTCCTTAAGGAAGTGCTTATGAATAGTTTGTAGAAGGTCAAGATATCCTTGCTCCTCCATTAATACATCAATAAATGATTGCTCCATGGTTCGGATAAACTGGAAGCGCTCAAATGGTCGAATAATACTGCCTGCATATACGAAGCGATCTGTTGATCGGCAAAAACGATTAATAGCATCAATATCCAGATTCAAGTATGAGTCTGGTGGTTTAAGCTTGTGCAAGTCTGTCCAGTCTCGTATGAGTGGTTCCGGAACAATACCCATAAGTCCTTCTTCCGGATTATGAAAAGTACATCCCCATTCATCGGTATATTGTCCCTTTTGGTATTTTCCTCCGGCCAGTTTGGGGGGATTCATCAGTAGGGCAGGGCATTGGATAAGATCGTCAGGGTATCGTTTTTTGATCTCAGCTGATTGTTCAGGAAAATTCTTTTGTGCCCAAGGGAGTAACCACATTTGCCGTGGAACTCTGGCAGGGGAATCAAAATTCAGTGTTTTTTCAACAAGGTTCCTGCTGGTCATTGTGGGGAATATTATTGGCGCAAACTTAATGAAAAAACCGGATAGGGCGGACACATTGGTCATCTCATTTGATAGGGCGGACACATTGGTCCGCCCCTACGGTGGTATGGCGTCCGATCTTTGTAGGTTGTACCTATTTTGTTTGTCCTGATTTCTTGGCTCAGACCTTTTTGTCCTGATAATGGGGTAGCATTGCGGAAATGATGCAATAAACAATATTGAACATGCGAAAAATACTTTCTGTAATTTTTTTGATCTCCAGTGTCTTGCCGGCTTTTTCACAGCAAGCTGAATTCAATGGATTCACTCGTGGATCTGTCTTTGGTGGAGGAGAGACTTATGATTATGCTTCCGTTTTTGGCGAAATGGGATTGCAAACCCGATTTGGTCAGGGTAATACTTTTCTTTTTTCAGACCTCAGGTTCAGAACCGGACTGGATTTTGGAGAAAAGAATACCCGCTTCCATATTAAAGAGGCTTATGCAGCCTACCGTGGAAAAAAGTTTGATATTTCATTAGGTAACCAGATTGTACAGTGGGGCAGGACAGATGGTTTTAATCCCACCAATAATATCTCATCATATGATTATTTCTTTTTGTCGGGTGATCCTGACGATCAGAAGATCAGTAGTTTTATGCTTAGAATGAGATACCGTCTGAATCAGACTATTGACGTTGATCTGATTGGAATTCCCTTTTACGTTCCCTCGGCTTATCGATATGATTTGTTTGACTTTGGAGATGCAGCTTCTTTTGGAAAAGCTGCGATGCCCGACAAGACTTTTGGAAATGGTTCAATAGGAGCAAGAATCAATTTTGAATATCCCGTTATCGGGTTTTCTGTTTCCTATTTTAATGGATATGATCCCTTCTATGGATTTACTGTAAGTGTTATTGATTGGTCAACAGGAACTCCTTTGATTACAAACACTGCAACGCCATATCATAAGCAAAC
>JAYEFL010000214.1:0-11157 GCA_034658635.1 Bacteroidota bacterium
TTCTCGTTTATGCTCTTATTCTCACTCTCACTCTCATCCCTGCCATCGTACTGACGCAATAATCGTTCAATCTTATGATCCAGGTCCTCCTCTGTCTCATTATTTCCTGTTGCAGTACTTGCTGTTGCAGTACTTGCTGTTGCAGTACTTGCTGTTGCAGATCGCACAGGATCGCTTATAATTACAGATTTGGAATAAACCTCATCATTGGCTTTGGCCTTGCCAATTATCTCAAGGAATTCATTATCCATCTCGGCTTCAATCCTGTTAAGAACATAGATGTGATTCTCGAAATCATAAGTATTAGATCCATCAGGCTGAGAATACCGGATATTCCCGGTTATGGTTTTTTGACCACTTACTGTTTCGTGGATATGAACATGATATATTACTGTTACAACCGAATCAACAGGCATTTGGCTCCACGAAATCTTAAGTTGCTGATTACTGAAGGTTAATTTTGCATGTCGTATAGGTGTTTCCAGTACTGTGAATCCCTGGGGAAATTTCTGGATTATTGTTGCCGGGCCCTTATAATCGTTTTTATGCACCCTGAGCTGAACCTTAAACATTTTTCCTGATGATGGATTCTCAGGGATGATTGATTCAACAAAGACTGTAGTTGTAGGAATTGTGTAGTCAAAAGGATCTAAAGCACCAACGATCTCTTCATCCGGTTCTTCTACATCAGTTTCTTCCTCATCTTTCTCCTTCCGGGTTCTGGTGGAACTTCGTGGTTCTTTGGTCTTTCTCTGACTTACTGGTTTTGATGTCCCTTCAAGAGAAGGACCCAGGTTATATCGAATACCAACATTAGTAAAACCAAACATGTCATCATATTTGCCTGAACCTGCATATGCGTCCATAACGTCATTGTTAGTTATAGAATTGCTGTGCTCAAATTCTAAAGAAAATTTGTCGTTGATTCTGTAACCAAAACCAAGAGAAATAGGAATTGACAAGGCATTTTCTTTTGGACCTTTTGTAACATTATCAAGTTTATATCCAAAGCTTGGTGGAATTACCACCCCCGTTCCTGGATTCCACCTGATAGCTCGAAAACTTGCACTGGAAATTCCAATCCGTGCATATGGATAAAGTTTTCCAAGTCTATTGAATGGCTCAATGCGGGCTGCCAATCCAATTTCAGATATCTGTCCGGTAAATTGCTGATTGATATCAGGACGGATAACCGACATATTACCGGAAAAATATCTAACCTGAATACCAAATCGGGGATTAAACATCTTTATCCCATTAACGGAGAAGCCAAGTTTGACATCGCTTAGCTGACCGAAAGGGCTTTTTGTAATATCTCCGTGAAAACTTGTTAAGCCTGCACTACCTTTTAACGATAAGCCCTCATAAATATTAGGTTCTTGTGCCTTTCCCGGCATGAAAAACATGCTAAATAATATAATCAGAAAAGGGACTAAAGATTTTGACATCTTCTCTCAGACTTGTTTTGTTCTTAATCTGTAAAGATATAAAACAGGGGCATAATACCATACTCGGTATTAATACTTACCGAGAAAATGCGGGAATAATTGCAGAACAAGCAGAATAAGACTAAAATTGCTTGATAAACTGCTTGTTATATACCTCTTTCTGATTGCTTAGCTGAATAAAGTATGATCCAATTTCCAGTTGGCTGATATCCAGCTTGATATTCTGAAGAGATATGCCATGATCCAATACTTTTTCAATCACACGCTGTCCTTGAATACTGAAAATTGCAATTTTGATTTCTCCATGGATTGACGATGAAAGGCTTATGTTCAGAGTGTTGCTGGCAGGATTGGGATAAAGATTCATTGATTCTGCAATGTTTACATCCTCCACCCCTGTTATCTTAATAGATACTAAACGCTGAGTGGTGTCATTTTCGCAAATATGATTTATTGCAATCATTTGCACCTGATAATCACCAGAGAGGGCATATACATGTATAGGGTCTTCCATAGTAACTTTGACCCCATCTCCGAAATCCCACATATATGCTGAGGCGTTTGAACTTGTGTTACTGAAGGAAACTGTTTTGTAATTAATTGTTTTATTGAACCTTGCAACCGGAGGTCTAATAATTGTCAAAGCATCTTCTTTAACCAGTTCATCAAGTTCATTAAGAATTAACTGTACCGATTTGGTTCCGCCTGACCTATATGTGACAGCATGAGGCCCGGCAGTTTCAGCATATCGTGGATTGGCTCCGAGTCCGAAATCCCAGGAATAACTTTCTCTTAAACCTTCAGAATGGTCAGTAAAAACTACCTCAGAACCCAGACATGTTTCATCAACAGAAATTGAGAACTCCGGAATCCCCGGGTTACATACCAGCTCTACCTGAATATTGTCAATGCCAGCACCATATCCTACGCCGGCATTATCAGTATAATAGAAGGCTAGCTGTACGTTGTTTTTCAATGCAGCTTGCGGAATATAAGTTTTGAAATGAACCCAATCATCATATCCATTTGTGGCTTCAAGTTCTTCAAATTCGATCCAATTATTATCCTCGAAAACCCTGTACATCAGGTAAAGATGGTCAATGTCCTGCCACTTTTTAAGTACATAATCAAATGAAAGCTTGGCCAGGTTAGCCTCGCTGAGATCCAATCCATTGGAAATCATATAATCAGAGACGAGTACATTGTTCCCAGCTACTCCTGAATTGATGCCAATGAAATGGCCTGATGTATCTGAACCCATGCCTAAATCAGCAGAAGTGCCCCAGTTAAACCCGAGAGATGATCCTGATATTTGCCATCCCGGGTGACCTGCCTCGAAATCTTGTTCCAATGGAAGGGCAAAGCCAGTAGCGGGTGACACAATCACTTCGCTGGTCAGATCAGATTCATAATCAGCAGTATCTGTGCGGTATAAGGCAGAAATTGAAAACTCATAAACCTGTCCGTTTTGGGCAGTTGTATCTGTGTAGTTGCGTTGAGGAGTTTGTCCGATCACTTCACCATTACGATAAATATTGTAATAAGATAAATCAGGATTATAAATCCCATCCCATGCTAAGGTGACTTTAGCATCACTAGCCAGGGCACGAACTCCGTAAGGTCTGTCCCACATCATCAGAGTATCAGGAAATATTCCCATAACTGCTCCCTGTGATTCTGAGAAATTGCTTGAACCAGGAGTGAGGGAGCTAACAAGAAAGTACCCATTAGATGAGCCTGACCAACCCCAGTTAACGTGAAAATAATCTTCAACAAAGCCGTCGAAATTGAAGGCATGCCCTCCTGTGCCCGAACCACGAACGATTATCGGACGACCGTTAATTAGTTCATTTTTAAGCAATCTGATCCAGTTACGCTGATTGCCAACGTCTGCCATGGATACATACCTGATTCTTGGTTCATTATACCTGAAATTTGTAAAAAGAAGGTTTTTGATTCTTGAAGTACTGGCTCCTGAACCACCCTCTGCGTAATTCATGTGCAGAGCAATTCCTCCGTAAAGCATGATTTTTGCAATTTCGGGTGTAGGGCTGTTCAGTGGCAAAGAAGACCAGTTGAAATCGATTGTATCAAAGTTGACAGCAAAGTCTCCATATTCGTTATGAGTGTAACTATGTTCGCCCCGGCCTCTCGCTGGCCATTCCCAATGGCGCATGATTTGGAGCATGGCAACTGCCACGCAGCCAGTAGGAGTGTTTTCAGGAGTATATGTATTGTATCCCGACCCTTGTCCCCAGGTCACTTCCAACATTGGTTCAACAACATTATCTGATTTTAAGCCCTTTAGTCTGGTATTCGAATTAAGTGAGTTCCACCCAGGGTGAGGTGCAGAAAAAGAATTAGCTTCAGAAAGGAACTTTGTTACTTCCGACTGATATGACTGGAGAAAACTGTAGGCAGGACTGTTTTCAAGCAGAGGAGTTTCGGATTTTTCAAAACTATAAGCTAAAACCGGAGCAAACTGCATATTTGCAGAGATCCAAATGAATCCGAAAGGTTCGAGATCAAAACGATATATGCTGGCCAGATTGTTATAGCTCAGGCTATCTTTTAATACTGGTGTATAAGTATTGCCCTGACTCTTTTGTGAGATCCATGTTGTTGCAACTTTGCTTGCAAAACTATGTGAAATTTTTTGAGCCGCTGTCTGAAAAGTCAGGTTAATCAGGAGTAAAGTAAAGCTGAAAATGAAGAGCATTTTTTTCATGTTCAAATATATGTATTTCTGTTTTCGCAATCTATGTTATCTTTAGACATAAAGTTTAAAAATGTTTAAAGTTCTGATAATATTCTCTTTTCTGGTAAATGCCGGATGGCAGACAAGAACCAGTCCGCATTTTATCATTCATTATCAGTCGCCTGACCGACAGATAGTTACTGAGCTTTTGGATTTATTGGAGGATCAGTATGACAGACTAACTCAAGTATTTGAAACTGAGTTGATACAGACTGTTAACGTATATGTTCATCCAGGAAGGAGCTCTTTATCTGAGTCAGCGGGAATTGACAATCCCTCTGAATGGCTGGTTGGTGTTGCGATAAATGATACTCATATTCATTTGATTAGTCCTTTAAATCCTCCGGGAAACCACACCCGTGAATCTGTTAAAAAGGGGTTAATTCATGAACTGGTTCATATTTGTGTGGCCAGCAAGACAAAAACACGTTTGCCCTTATGGCTTAATGAAGGTATGGCTGTATACTTTGCAGGGCAAACAGAATTTATGAGGGAAGTGCCGGGTATCTTACGATCCAGACTTACAGCTCCGACTCTGGATGAGTTTAATGACCCGGAATATTTTGAGCAAAAAAGAGGGTATGCAGTTTCTTATACTGTAATAGAGTTTATTATTCATCGATATGGCAGAGAGGCTCTGAGTGCGTTTATTCAGAACTATCCTGATTATGGCTTTTTAGGAACTATGAGCATAATGCAAATGCAACTTGAATGGCAGGATTATCTTCAGGATAATTATATTAATCCCAGGCCACTTCAAAGATGGTTAGATTATCGCGAGAATGTATTCGAAGCAAGCTTATCCCCAAATCCGGTGAGAGATTATGCGAGTTTAGAGGTCTTTACAGGAAGAGATGGGACCTTTAGCCTTAAAGTGTTGGATTTGTGGGGTGGGGTAATGCAGGTATTGTATCAACGACCTATGATAAATGGTTTTCATGATTTCAGAATTGATGCTGTTGGTTTTCCTCCCGGGATTTATTATTTGGAATTGCAGCAGGGCAGGCAGGTTCAGCTGATACGATTTACTAAATGAAAATCACATTCATTACAAAGATCAACTGATACCTAATCGTTTCAATACGATATTTTTATAAGTTCTGCCAATGGGTATTTCCTTCTCACCCAGTCTGATATGAGTTGGAGATACTGCAGAAATTCTGGATACGGGCACGAGGTAAGACTTGTGAATCCGGATGAACTGATCCTCTGAAAGCTCCTCTTCAAGGTTGGAGATTCTAGCTTTGTAAATATACTTTTTGTCAGGCAGGAAAATCTGCACATAGTCTTTGAGGCTTTCGATGTACAGAATTTTGTCAATTTCAACTCTTACCATTTCATGTCCGGATCTTATGAAAAATGACCTGGATTCTCCTGATCCCGCAATATTGACCATCGGCAGATCTTTGTTATCCCCATATCTTTCTACGTACTTGTTTACTGCTTTAATAAAGCGAGGAAGAGCAATGGGCTTGACCAGATAATCCAGTCCATCAAGATCATAAGCATCTGCGGCAAATTGTCTATAGGCTGTGGTGAAGATGACAGGGGGATGACTTGGTAAACTTTCAATGAATTCTAATCCTGATAATTCAGGCATCTGAATGTCAAGGAATATCAAATCGACATTCCTTCGTTTCACCTGGTCAATTGCCTCCACTGGGTTAGTGGTAGTAAATATTATTTTGAGCCATGGGATCTTTTGGATATGATTCTCAAGGACTCTGATTGCCAGAGGCTCATCATCTATGATTAAACATTTGACAGACATGATTTAGAAATAAAGCTTTAAATATATAATGAATTCTGGTCCGGTTTGTTGAAGAGTCAATGTGTACTGGTCAGGGTACATCAGGTCTAATCTTCTTTGAACATTCTTTAAACCTATACCTTCTGAATAACCAGCCATGTCATCCTTGTTGGATTCAGGTTGGGTATTACTTACCTGAAAAATTAGCTCCTTGTTCTGAATATTGAGAAAAATACTAACCTTGGCGTTCCCACCAATTCTACTTACTCCATGTTTGAATGCATTTTCAACGAATGGGAGCAGGAGCATTGGAGCGATCTTTTTTCCGGCTATTTCTCCGGCTACCTGAAAATCAAGTTTCATTTTATCGCCGTAGCGAATAGATTCCAGACTCAGATAGTTCTCTATCAATTTGATTTCTTTCGAAACCAGAATTGTTTTTTCATTGCACTCATATAACATGTAGTTAAGTAGCTCAGATAGCTTCAGAACCACTTCAGGGGCTTTTGAGGATTGCTCAAGAGTAAGGGCATAAAGGTTATTCAAAGTATTGAATAAAAAATGAGGATGCACCTGAGCCTTCAGAAATTTGAGCTCAGCTTCAGTTCGTTTTTCATTAAGCTCCTGCAGATTTTTCTCTTTTCGAATATTACGTTGAAACAGCTTTATCACTGATACGGCAAATACAATGATATATATGTTGGTAAAATTATATAGCCAATTGAGTAAGAAAAACGGAGAACCCGGCTCCTCTTTTAATAGAATAGGATAGGTTATGTACCAGATAGCCACTCTTTGCAGTAGAATAAACCCCACAGCTGTAACAAGGAATATTACAGTAAACCAGACATACTTCATTTTATATAAGAAGTGGGGCAGCAGAAAGTAGGCGGTGAAATAGGTAGCTAAAATATCAACTGGCAATGTGACTGCGTAACGTATCATTATATCCAGCAAACTTTCATCCAGATAAAACTTCTTTACCGTAGCAGCTGAAATAACCAGGTAAAGGAACCAGAACAGAAAATGGAGTAAAACCCGAACGGTGCGACGCCGCAAAAAGGTGTTCATTTTATCGATATTCATAATTTCTTCAGACAAGGTAATACAAATGTATGAATGCGGCTTGAAATTGCTATAGATTTCTGCCGATTGACTGGAATATCTTGTCAAATGGTCTGATAGCGTCGATGAAGTTCATTAAACTATGAGTATTAGCTGATTAAATTCTGCTAATCCTCCTATGTCGAAAAAACTCTTTCCAATGCAATTGTGAACCTATCTTCAAGCCTGAAAACTTAAAAACTGATAAAATGAAAATCAAACCCGAACTTAAACAATTGCTTATTCTTTTTTTTGTAATGAGTGCTACTTGTGGAATACAGGCACAGATTCAATTTGAAAAGCATTCTATTGGTGCTACCACAAATCCACTTGATGTTTTCGTAGTGGATTTAGATCAGGATGGGGAGATGGATATTCTTACTGCTGCCAATGCCAATGGTGGAGAAGTAAGGTGGTGGCGAAATACTGGTAACATGGATTTTTCGCAACAGGCAATAGAGACTAATCTTACCAGCCCGAGGTCGGTAAGAGCCGGAGATATTGATCTGGATGGGGATATTGATATTATCGCTGCGATATACGAGGCAAATAAGATATTATGGTGGGAGAATGATGGATCAAACCAGTTTACTTTACACACAGTGGCCGAAGATTTTAGTGGTTCTCATACCGTTGAACTATGTGACCTGGATCAGGATGGTGACATTGATGTGTTATGCTGTGAATTTGACGTGTCTGAAGCAACGAGCGATGTGGCCTGGTGGGAGAATGATGGTAATCAGAACTGGACTAAACATGTTGTGTCTTCAAGGTTTCAGCAAGCAACATTTGTTTATGGAGCTGATCTTGATAACGATGGCGATAATGACCTGGTAGCGTGTGGTGAACTAAATGGTGAACTTGTTTGGTGGGAGAACGACGGTAATATGCAATGGACAGAAAAGGTTATTGACAATGCAATGCCTAAAATCCATACAATCCTGCCACGTGATTTTGACAAGGATGGTGATTTGGATATCCTGGTTCATGCTTGTATGAGTTCAATGCAGGCCTGGTATGAAAATGACGGGTCAGGAATTTTCACTAAGCACCCAATGGAAAACCTGGCAGGAGCGATATGGCTGGAGCAGGGCGATTTTGATCTCGATGGAGATAACGATTTGATCGGTACAGGAATGAGTGCTACTAATCTGATTTGTTATGAAAACAACGGACAACAGGAATTGACCGGATATTGGGTAGAAGGAGGTTTGACTTCAGGTTTTGCTTTGAATGTGGCTGATATGGATGGTGATCATGATTTGGATGTTGTGGCTATTGGTTATAACTCTAATTCACTTGCCTGGTGGGAAAATGTTTCGCAAAAGACTCTTGCATTTAATGAACCTAAATGGCTTACATATGATCAGCAGGATGGAACTTTATATGTCTCAAATGAAGAGGCCGGTGACATTGCAAAATCCGACGCCTCAGGTAATAAGTGTATTATTCGCAATGACTTCCCTGTATGCACGTCTACTAGTCTTGTGAACGGAGTATTATGGGTCAATGTTGCAACTGAGATCATTGGATTGGATCCTCAAACAGGAATAAGAAAAAACAGCTATCGCCTTGGTGCTCAGTTCTTGAGTGGTTTAACAGCTGACGATCAGGGCTTCTTGTATGCTTCTGATCAACCATCCGGGGCAATATTTAAAGTAAATTCGATTGATGGTAGCACTATTACTCTAAAAACCGGATTGGATTACCCTCAGAATTTGTTTTATAATTCCCAAATGCAAAAGCTGATTTTACTCGATGGAGAGGAGAATGTGACTATCAAGGTTCTTGATCCTGGAACGGGAGATATTTCAAATCAGATAGTAACCGGAATTAGAGCAGGTGGAGCAATAGTGTCTGATGGTTTAGGTAATCATTATGTTAGCAGTCCTAATGAGAATTTGATTTATGCAATTACGAATTTCCTGACAGATGAACCCGTAATTTATGCTGACGGACTAAATCAGCCTCACGGGATGATCTATTTTTCTGATGATAAGGAACTTCTGATTGCAAATACAGGAGATAATACTCTTCAGGTAGTTTCAGCCACAGCAACCGGGATGCAAGATTGGTCTGGTGAAAGTCAGTTCATGGTCTATCCCAATCCTGCTACGGATCTGATAAAAATATATTTTCCATCAAATCATAAAGAAATAAATGTAAGCATACTGGATTTAACAGGGAAAGCACTTTGGAACAGGAGGTGCATTCCTGAGGCATCCCTATTGGAATTATCTCTGGAGAATATGAATCTGACAACAGGAGTATATTTTATTCGAATTCAGCAAAGAAACCAGGTCATGGTCAAAAGGCTCGTGGTTTCAAGTCACTGAGTCCCCCCTTCGACTCCCGTTCAGGGTCTGGGAGTCGCGAGTCCCCGATACTCCCTATACTTCTCAGAGTAATAAGTTGCCCGCTCGGGATTCGGATAGTACGTCTTCTCAAATCCTTGCCCCATTTCTTTCATGGCATCCTCTACCTTTGGGTAAATGCCTGCTACTGTTGCGGCAAACATTGCTGCACCGTGGGCGCATGATTGATCTGTTGAGGCTACTTTGATTGAAACATTCATTACATCTGCGAGGGTTTGCATCACGAATGGAGATTTCTTGGCAACTCCTCCAATGGCAACCACACTATTGATAGCTACACCTTCTTCTTCAAATCGTTCAGCTATTGCTCGGGATCCGAAAGCGGTGGCTTCCACCAGTGATTTAAAAAGCATTGGAGCAGATGTTCCAAGGCTAAGTCCGGTGATAGATGCTTTAAGTGTCGAATCAGCATCCGGGGTTCGCCTTCCATTGAACCAGTCGGTTGAGAGTGGAATTGTTTCATCATCAGGGAGTTTTGCAGCAGCTTCAGAAAGAGCGGGGAGAATCATCTCGTCAAATTCGTCGTTGTGAATGTTAGGGTTAATGGATTTTGTGGGCCATGACAATAAGTTTTTGAACCAGGCATAAACATCTCCAAAAGCTGATTGTCCGGCTTCCAATCCCATCATCCCGGGAACTACTGAACCGTCCACCTGTCCGCAAATTCCACGGATAAGTTTTCCATCGATATCCTCATTTGGTGCTACTATGATATCACAAGTGGAGGTTCCCATTACTCTAACCAGGGAGTAAGGTTCTATTCCTCCTCCAACCGCACCCATGTGGCAGTCAAAAGCTCCGGCTCCGATTGCAATGTTAGCTGGTAAACCTAAAGTTTTTGCCCACTCAGTATTTAGACCACCTACTTTAAAATCGCTGGCAAAGGTTTCAGTATACAAACGTTCTCTGAACCCGGCCAACAGTGGATCCAGAGTAGTTAAGAATTCTTCAGAAGGGAGGCCGCCAAAATCTTCATGCCACATAGCTTTATGTCCTGATGCACAGCGGCTACGAATTACTTTCTCAGGCTTTAGATTGCCTGTAAGCAGGGCAGGAATCCAATCACAGTGTTCTATCCAGGAATAAGAGGCTTTTCTGACTGCTGCATCATTTCTCAAGATGTGCAGTACTTTTGCCCAAACCCATTCAGAGGAGTATATACCTCCTTCATATTTTGTGTAATCCACTTCCCTTGAGTGTGCAAGTTCATTGATTTCATCAGCCTCTTTATTAGAGGTATGATCTTTCCATAGAATAAACATTGCATTTGGATTCTCAGAGAACTCTTCAGTTAAGGCCAGGGGTACACCCTCAGAATTTACCATAACAGGAGTACTACCGGTGGTGTCGAAGGATAGTCCAACGATTTCCCCGGATGTCCCTGCCGGAGCTGCAGCAAGTGAGTCCCTGATAACCTGAATCATAGTATCAATATAATCCTGCGGATGTTGACGGTACTGATTTTTAGAGGGATTACAATACAATCCTTCTTTCCATCGTGGATAAGAGGCAACGGCAGAAGATATTTCTTCACCATTCAGGGCATTTACGATTACTGCGCGTACTGAGTCAGTGCCGTAGTCTAGGCCTATTACGTATTTTTTCATTTTCTTTTTCGGTTGTTCGGTTATTCGGTTATTCGGTTATTCGGTTGTTCGGTTATTCGGTTATTCGGTTATTCGGTTATTCGGTTATTCGGTTATTCGGTTATTCGGTTATTCG
>JAYEFL010000215.1:0-2605 GCA_034658635.1 Bacteroidota bacterium
AATCCAAGGTGGATACGGGCAAACTTCCGGAGGAGAAGTACACGCTATTTCCCAAAAAGATTCATACTCTTTAAGTCTTACTGGTTGCTTACAAAACTTACAATATCTAGTCATTTTAAATCGAACTCTACGTGAATATGAGTATTATGTTTAATTACCTGATACTCGCTCTTTAGCATCTCTTGTAATTCATCACAGAAATTATCAAGATCGTTCTTTGGGATATCCCTACTCCTGAAGTCCAGTGCATACCCCTGTGGGTGTAAACTCCCTTTCATATGTATTCGTGTGCCATCTAAATAAAACTCTTCCGTTCCGGCAGTGATAACACAACTGACTTCCACCAAACTATAAACTTGTTGCACAAGCATTAAACCTACTACCATCTCAGGCTTTATCCCAGCCATCTTGACTGTATCATCTTTTAGAATTATCATTAAGAAGCGTCCTTCGCAGGTTGCAACGCCGCCACCTCTGTAGTAAGTTTAGCCAAAACTATATTCAGTTTGGCTATTGTCTGTACATAATCCAATGTAGACTCTTCCCTCTTTTTGTCCATCACAACTAATTTTTTTCTAAACTCACCCGCTTCAATTTCTCGTTTATCTCCAATAGCTGACAAATCCCTCTTAATTTCTTCAAGTTTATAACAAGTGCGATCCTGAGCTTTTTGTTGATTAGCAAAACAAGCTATTTGTCTGGCATCAAAATCTTCCTTTGGCAGATAAACCAATGTCCCATCCTCCTTATACAGCCCATTATGCAATTGTATTATTTTAAGTGCATGTTCATTCAGTGTTTGAATAATCTTCCCACGAACATAAGCAAAGCCAAATCCAGCGATAGTCAAAGCTACGCCGCCACTTAATAAACCAGAAAGTAATCCTGGAGGCCAATGATCCATTATCTTTCTCCTGACTCTTCTTTATAAATATTCATTATCGTATTACTCCTCCATCACGGCCAGACTTGTAGCCATTTCAGCTTGTACCATTGCGGTATTAGCCTGCGCATCCTCCAACCGTTTAACTGTGCAAGCGATACTGTCAAGTGAGATTGCAACAGCGTTGTGCGCGGAACAAGTTTATGTTGACATGTTTAATTAGCTCCGCCAGAATAAGCAGTAAATAAACTGTTAACAACGAACTCAAGATCGCTATCATAATCAGTCCCAGCGTCAATCTTACTTTTGATTGTTGAATTAACTGAAACACCGAGAGCGTAAGCGTCAAGAGAAGCGGTGTTATTTAACACCTTCCCGGCGAATGCCACTCGTTCAGCGTGGAAGTCTGTAGTGTTTAGTTCGGCCATTACTGCAATAGCGGCTTTCACCATGTAAAATTTGACTTTATCTTGGAAATCGGAATCAAGATAGTAATTAGCATTATCCATTAGATCACCTTTTTAACTAAAATCTTTAAAATACGTAAACGGGTTGCATCGTCACAATTATCAATAAAGCTGTCTGTATCGCCGGTTAATATGAGTTGCCGGTAAAGCGGGTCGTTTTCAATATCTTGCTTTTTTTGTTCTTTACCAATTACCGATAATTCTCTGTTAACTACTGATTTCAATTTATCAGTAACCACCCAAGCCTTATTCACTTGACTATTGGTTATATCCAAAGTGTATTCAGGGCCAGTGATTGTCTGTGTCTCAGGATTATGTACAGGTTGAGTACCGATCTCAGGATAAAGGCCAAAGCCTACATAAACATTATCCGGGTCTTCAAGGCCGTATTTTTTACCCTTGTATTTCGAACCCCGTTGAATCCCGGACTCGACAATCTCCCCATTATCTACCATTGAAAAAGTTTGACTTAACATGTGATCTCCTCAATAATATGTTCCAGACTTTTTAAAGCAACAGGCTTGTCAGGTAGAAAGCTTGGAGTATCATTTTCATACCATTCAATTAATTTGTTGTGATCTTTGACTTCAGTAAGTATCTGCTGTTTCAGATCCATCGGAAAAGTTTGAAGTAACTCAATTGTGTCCTTACTGATTCTACCACCGGATAATATATCCAAAGCGGCATATTCTTTAACTTTAGTTACCCAATGATCCTGCTCTAACTTTGCTTTCTTCTCTTCGGTTAATTCTCCAAGTTGTTCTTTCAGAGATATGAGTTGGGAATAAAAATTAAGAAATTCCCTTTTTGTATCTTTGATCACTCGTTCTTGCTCTTCGACTTTCAATAGCTTTTCATCGTAATCAATCTGAGCTATTTGCCGGTCAAACTTATCTTCTAAATTCTCTGAGTTATGTTTGAGACGAGCTATTTCAATGTCCGTCCGCTTCCGCTCAAACAAGGATTCCATCAAACCTCGATAACGTTTATATGTCTCTCGCATGGCTTGCTTGTACTGACCATACAGAGTCCTGCTTTCACGGCAAGTTACAAAATAATCTTCTTGGAATTTACTCATTCCAGTGTTGAAATCTTTCAGTATTTCGTTGATCATTTATTCTCCTATTGTTGAAGCTGCTGAGTAACGTCTCGTCGGACTAGGAGCATTAGTCTTATTACTCCAACTATTACCAGACTGAGAATATTCATCACAATCTTGTAGATAACTACTACCATCATACCCACAGTAAATATA
>JAYEFL010000216.1:0-2601 GCA_034658635.1 Bacteroidota bacterium
AACACAGTATTATGCATACAAGATGGTAGTGAGCTGAATTATACCAATCTGGATGATCGGCGACAATTACACTGACCGGTCAGCGACAATTACACTTTCCTACCCGGTGATAAATGGTTTAGTAAAACACTCATCAATTTTTATTCAGGAGGTTAGGACTGCCTATTGCCCGTAGAATAAAGCTGGACTTCTGAGGTCGTGTTGTACATACTGAATGTATGAAAACTCAAAACCAAATCAAAAGAACGCTATCAGATGAATCAAGTCTACTGTATTTAAACGATTTACTCGACAAGAAAAGGAAATTAAGTCGAAAAGAAATTGCTGTAGAGGTATGTAAAAAGTTTAAGTTTTTCAACCACCTTGGGAAACCACAAATTGCTGGTTGCGCAAAGGCATTACGTACTCTGGATCTTTCGGGGCACATAACCTTGCCAGTAACAAAAAAACGCAAAGCATCTGCAAAAAAATCACCTCAGCGATTAAACATTGCAGTGCCACAGCCTGCCAATGTTCCATCTGAAGTTAGCAACATTGAGGGGATTGAGTTCATAAGTGTGCTGACAAATGAACAAAAGAAGATTTGGAACGAATTGATGATCAGGGAACATCCATTGGGATCAGGGATGTTTGTTGGCCGTCAGCTACGCTACCTCATTAATTCCAATCATGGATATTTAGGAGGAATAGGATTTGCAGCCCCTGCACTACAATTATCGCAGAGAGACAAATGGATCGGCTGGGATAAGGAGCAGCGTCAAAGCCACTTACATCTAATTGTTGGGATGAGCCGCTTTTTAATTCGCAAGAGTGTAAAGTGTCTTAACCTGGCTTCAAAAGTGCTTGGTATGAGTGTGAAAAGAATGATTGATGATTTTGAAAAGCGCTATGGATACAAACCCTTATTATTAGAAAGCTTTGTAGATGAAGAGTGGTCAGGAACCTGCTATCAGGCAGCCAACTGGATGAAAATTGGAGAAACAAAAGGAAGAGGAAGACAAGACAGGCAACATGAATCAGCCCTAAGTTGTAAGGCTATCTATGTTTATCCAATTGAAAGTAACTTTAGAGAGCAAATGGGGCTTCCAGTCAATGCAGGACTCGGTCCGCTTGATATAACGGATGGGTTAGATACAAATGAATGGGCCGAATATGAGTTTGGAAATGCTCCACTGGGAGATAAAAGGCTTTCAAAACGCTTGACAGACATTGCTGCTGCTAAAGGTGAATCACCTGGAGTTCCTTTTACTAAAGCTGCGAATGGAGACCAGTCTCAGACCAAAGCTTATTATCGCCTGATTGAGCAGCCCGATGATTCTGCTGTGACATTACCCAACATTCTTGCGCCTCATCGTCAGCGGACCATACAACGGATGATGGGGCAGAACACAGTATTATGCATACAAGATGGTAGTGAGCTGAATTATACCAATCTGGATAAATGCAAAGGCTTAGGTACATTAAAAGCCAATCAAACAGGAGCTAAAATGAAGGGTTTGAATTTGCACTCTACTTTTACTGTAACCACCAATGGTTTGCCTTTGGGTATTATAAAAGCACAATGCATAGCTCCCCAAATGAAAGATCCAGAAGACAAAAGAAAACCCAGTGCCATACCTATTGAAGAAAAGAAGACCTTTGTCTGGATTCAACATCATCGTGACTTGGTAGAATTGTCTAAAGAGCTTAAGCAAACTCGATTGATCGATGTTTGTGACAGAGAAGGAGACTTCTTTGAACTGTTTGAAGAACACCATAAAAATCCAACTGTTGACTTATTAATTCGAGCAAGTCATAACCGGAATCTTACAAAGGAACCATACAAATTATTTACAGCAGTAAGAGAAACCGCCGTAAAAAGTCATATACAAGTTCCTATACCTCAGGAAAGTAGTCGAACTAAAAAAAGTAAACAAAAGGCCCGTAAAGCCAGACCAGCACGTTTAGCTGACATGAGTGTTCGGACATTGCATCTGACAATCCCCCCACCGGAATATTATGCAGGCAAGGCACCAGTGCCTCTTTGTGTTGTCCATGCATTAGAGGAAAATCCACCTGACGGAGCAAAGCCTGTAGAATGGTTCCTATTAACAACGATTAGAATAACTTCTGCAGCAGATGCAGAGCAATGCCTACGCTGGTACACTTTACGCTGGCGAATAGAGGATTGGCACAGGGTTTTAAAATCTGGTTGCCGTATAGGTGATTTAGCAAACAAAACGGCGACACGTTTAAGCCGCGCAATCGGAATAAATTTGGTTATTGCATGGCGAATTATGTTGATGACGTTGCTGGGCAGAGAAAGCCCTGAACTTCCAGCTGAAGTACTGTTTTCAGATATAGAAATAAGAATACTGAGAGCCTATGCAAAAAAAAAAGGGCTTAAAGCGCCAGCAACTTTAGGGGAAGCTGTTACAATGGTTGCAAGGTTTGGTGGATATCTCAATCGTAAAAATGATCCTCCCCCTGGACACCAAGTTCTATGGCATGGATATAGCTGTCTTCAAGATATCTGCTTGGGTTTTGAACTACTGGGAACAGGCTGATGGCATTTGTGGGTAATAGGCAGCTCTAGAACAGTATATATGGTATCATTGTGCC
>JAYEFL010000217.1:0-2599 GCA_034658635.1 Bacteroidota bacterium
TTATACCTCCAGTTGAAAACAGATGTTGCTATTGCCATTATTCAAAGCAAAGCTCACGGTGGTGTTCAGGTAAACCTATCAACTGAGGCAATAAGATCGACTCCTATTATTGTTCCACCAAAACCAGGCCAAGAAAAGGGATTCAAGTTATTAAATGGCTATCTATTAAAGTCTCAAAACAATAGAAAACAAATCCGTACTCTCGAAAAACTCCGAGACACCGTGCTACCTAAACTAATGAGCGGTGAAGTTCGTGTTGAATATGAAAACTAAGGCACTGTAATAAATGGAGTGGCTGAAAGAAATAATTGAGCAATACGGCAGATGGTCCGAACTGACCACCTATACGGATCGGATTGAAGCCCATGCATCTACTGATTTCAGTCATGCCATAGAAAATGCCAAAGCGCTATTAGAAACCATCGGCAAGGAAATTTGCAACTCAAAAGGTGTTGACCTCGAAGCAACCGCAAGCATCAACAGTGTATTGAAAAAGGCTTTTACTGCTATTGGGTACACAAGCAGCAGTCTGGTCGCGCAAATTTCATCGGCTTTGGCAACCATCGGTCAGAATATTGGTGAACTTAGAAACGATATCGGAACAACATCCCACGGCAAATCGCTGGAAGAGTTAAAAGAAAGAAACATCAAGGTTGATGAACTAACCAGAAAATTACTGATTGATACGACGGTTATTGTTGCCTCTTTTTTGATAAGAACTTTTGAAAATGAACATCCCCGTAGCAAAACAGAAACTGTGGAAGCTGAACTGCTCTATACCGACAATGAACCATTCAACGAATTTTGGGATGATTTATATGGTGAATTTAAAATGGGCGATTATTCGTTTCCAGCCAGTGAAATACTCTTCAATGTCGATTATAAGGCTTATGTGACTGAACATCAGACTTTTACAGAAGATGATGAATGGAAAGAATAACAGAAAGTGCAATAGAAAAATTCGCAGTCGAACTCATTGAAAAGCAGGGCTACCAATATATCTACGCCCCTTTCATTTCCCCGAACGGCGTAAAAAACCTTGGGAATATTTAGATGAAAAAAAATAAAAAAATCCCGAACAATCAGATTACCGTATATCAAACACCGGACGGGAAGATTAATATAGAAGTGCTGTATGCCAATGAAAACATCTGGCTGCCTCAAAAACGAATGGCGGAGCTGTTTGGGTGCAGTGCTGACAACATCTCTTTGCATCTGAAGAATATCTATAAAGAAAAAGAACTCGAGGAGTTCTCAACTGCCGAGGTTTTCTCGGTAGTTCAAATTGAAGGGAAAAGGGAGGTTACCCGCAGTGTGACCTGCTATTCTTTAGAGGCGATTATTGCCGTGGGGTATCGGGTAAATTCGGAACGTGGTACGCAATTTCGGCAATGGGCGATAACTATTCTTCAACAATACATTCATAAAGGCTTTGCAATCGACAATGACCGTTTTAAATACGGTTCCCGCTTCAGCACCCGGTTTTTTGATGATTTGCTTGAAGAAATCAGGGATATCCGTTCAAGCGAAAGAATGGCATATCAAAAAATTACAGATATTTATGCTACTTCGATTGATTACTCTTTTAAGGCCGAAGATACAAAAATGTTTTTTGCTACAGTTCAAAACAAACTGCACTTTGCCATTACCGGGCAAACTGCCGCCGAAATAGTCGCCAAACGAGCAGATAGCGCAAAGCCCAATATGGGATTAACATCATGGCGAAAAGGTCCCAAAGGTAAAATCATGCCAAGTGATGTTTCCATTGCCAAAAATTATTTAAACAAACCGGAACTCGATCATCTTAACCGCATCGTCACGATGTATCTTGATTATGCGGAATTACAGGCTGTTCGTAATATTCCAATGTATATGAAAGACTGGATTGAAAAGCTGAATGCCTTTTTAAAATTCAGCGAATATGAAATCCTGACCAATGCTGGTTCAATTAGCCATGAAGTTGCTTTAGCTTTGGTGCATAAGGAATATGAAATTTTCAAGAAAGATCAGGATAAAAATTACATTTCCGATTTTGACCGCGAAGTAAAAATGCTTTTAGATAAAAATAAAGACGATGGAAATGAGCATAAATAAAATAACTGAATCCGCAATAGAAAAATTTGCCATAGAGCTCCTTGAAAAGCAGGGATACCAATACATCTACGCCCCTTCCATCGCCCCGGACAGCGACACACCGGAAAGACAAAGCTTCGAAGATGTGTGGCTCTTAGAGCGACTGCAAACAGCCGTCGGCAGGATTAACGCGTCTATTCCTGCGGATGTCCGGGAAGACGCTATCAAGCAGATACTAAGGCTTAATTCCCCGGAACTCATTGCCAACAATGAAGCATTTCACCGGATGCTGACAGAGGGAATAAAGGTCACCTATCAAAGAGACGGCCACAGCCGGGGGGATCTGGTCTGGCTCATTGATTTCAAGAATCCGGAAAATAACGATTTTATCGTTGCCAACCAATTCACCGTTATTGAAAACAATGTCAACAAACGCCCGGATGTGATTCTTTTTGTCAATGGCCTGCCTCTGGTGGTCGTTGAACTAAAGAATCCGGCGGATGAAAATGCCGACCTTACGGTAGCA
>JAYEFL010000218.1:0-11131 GCA_034658635.1 Bacteroidota bacterium
GATAGAGGTGATTGTAGTTTTTATCCTAATCCTGCATCATCTTATGTGACAGTGTTATGTTCGGATAATCATAATGTTATCGAGATTTCGAATCTGGCTGGAAGGGTTTTGATCAGAACAAATAATAATAATAATAATAAGAAGAAGAAGAAGAAGAAGATAAATGTTTCTTTTCTGTCTAACGGACTGTATCTGATTCATTCTATTGGAATTGATGGAGCAGTTCATTTACATGGAAAGCTTATTGTGTCAAAGTAATTCAGAATGTTGTTGAAGAGATGTTTCCCGGGAGCTTAGCCAGGTTAGGAGAAAAGATTGCCAAGAATTCCTTTTAATTGATGAGCCCCCTCCTGGATGGGATAAGATATTATTATCTGATCAGGGTCGTGAGGATAAGAATCTGTTATACAGCTGACTAGTTTCCAAATAAACCTTCCCTGTCGAATAGAGTCCAGCTTTTTGCCCAGTTAACAGAACCCATTGCTCCTTTAAATTCAACAGGATCAAACCATGAACCAGGATACTGATGATTTTGTCCCCAGGAAACGAGATCGGGTCTTATGAAATATTTATTTTGTATGCAGCCGATTTCTGCACTTTTAATCTGATTATTCCCACCTTCAAAATAATCTGACCATTTTTGCTGATCTTCAAGAGAGAACCCTCCGGTCAGAAAAAAAACATTCTCCGACATATTGTTTGCAACATTGAAAAACCATGAATCCTCAAATTTAATATTACCAGCTTGCCACTGTTGGTAACTGTTGCTTCTTCCATCAATTTTTTCTATTTCAATTCCCAGATCTTGATTAATAATCAAGCTATTGTAAAATTCTCCGCCAGCATTGTTCAAAAAGCTTACAGCAGGCTTATGGGTATTATACCCCTGTCCCATGAGTGTCAGGTTGTAAAAAACAGGATGTGCCGTCTCTTCTCCCGGATGAATATTACCTCCATTCTCAAACAATCTATCACCCAAACCTTCTTGCTGAATACCAACTAAGAATTGCCCTTTTCCTGTGTATCCAAGATCATAATCAAAGGCATCATCCCCACAAAAGGCAACAAAAATATGTTTTATATTGACTGTTCCACCGAAGATTTCAAGGCCATCGTCCTCATTAGAGATTATTTCAACATAATCTATGGTGGTATTATTTCCTACTGCTGCCAGCGTCAAGCCGTTAATCTCGTTACCTTCACCAATATTTGAACCTCCATGACGGATTGAAACGTATTTCAATATACCACTGTTGTCATTCGCATCGTATCCGCCATAAATCCCTCTGGGTTCATAAAAGGGAACTCCCTCAATAGAGGCCTCTCCGGATTCAGTATAAATAGGCGCATTTCCAAGAATAATGATTCCTCCCCATAGTCCTTTGGCTTCAAGTGGTACAGAACCTTCAAGATCATCTCCTTCTACTGTGAAAACAATTGGCTTATCCCGAGTGCCTTCTGCAATTATTTTACCGCCACGTGCCACAATCAGGGCGCTGGCCCTTTCAGCTCTACCAGTTCTTGAATGTATTACTGTTCCAGGTTCAATGGTTAGAATCTGTCCGTCGTTAACGAAAACAAATCCATCCAGAATGTAGGTATTATCTGCTGTCCAGGTTACTGTACCCGTTCCTGACCCATCATCAACGACATTTAACAGATGTTCTTCAATCAAGTAATTTCCTTTCCGACAGGATTGAGCTGAACTGGCAAATATCACAATCAGCATTAAGATATGAGCATTAACAGATATTTTCATTAGAATGCAATCTCCATGTTAAGATAGATGTATGATTTGTTGGGCCCGTTCTGAGCATAACTGAACCAGTCTTGATAGTTCAGAGCAAATTTCAGAAAGCTATTGGGATGATATTGAATACCTCCAATGATTGAAGTACCGTCTTTTGCAAGATTCCATGGTGTGGGTTCTCCTTGTAAGATATTAGAAGCCAATTTGTCATATCTAATAAATAGCTCCCATTTTTCATTCAGGTGATACAAGCCGAAAACTGAATATCCATAAATATCTGCATCCTCCTGAGAATGACTATTAATTTGATAGACTCCTTCTGCACCTATTGTCATCTTGTCCTTGATCGTATAACTAAGAATACAGGAAAATGAATGTTGGATTATTTCCTTTGGAGTCAGGTCATAATGGAAACGGGCAACCGATCCGGTAAAAGGCTTTAAGCTAATGCCTCCACCGTATTTGTAAATATTGTCACGTTGAAGATTTTTATAGCCCTCTCCATTAACCATAAAAATATCCAGAGTTATCAGATCATTAAGATGATACTGGCTGAAAATACCGATGTCTGCAGATGACCCAAGTTTATGTTTGTCCTGAAATTCCTTCATTACGTAGCGGTGTCCCCAAATTTTCTCAGGATAGCCAATGTGAAGCATGCCTACCAGTCCGGCGCCTATTTTCCAGCGCTTGTTTGTATATTGAATATAAGCATTCTTAAAGTATGCATATCGCCTTAATAGAGCGTATTCAGAAAGATCTCCCGGACTACCAATATCAAGCTTGATTGCTGTCTTCCAGTGATTATCGAAATTGTGCTGATACCCAATATATGCCCGTCGAACCTCAAAAGCAGTTTCCTGAATAGCATCATCTGAGATACCATGGTGGTAATTGGCAAATATCTTAATTATTGGTTTTCCAGAGTCTTTGCTATCAATTCCCTGGGCCGCCAGAAAAGATGATAAGCAAATGTAAGTGATTAATAATGAGAGAGATTTCATGGTTTGGTTATTTTCTGACGACAAAGTAATTCAAATAATCAGAAGATAAGGCTAAATTAATCTTAACGATCCAATTTGCAAGAGTTATTTTTCAACAGAAGATTAATAGAATATGTTAAATTTGCGCCGAATTGCAAAACTTAACATATCGAAAAAATGAAAAAATATTTTGGGTCTATTCTGTTTATCTCAGGTATTCTTATTGCTACTGTATCTTGCACGAAGGATGAGTTGGATCACGGATTCGAACATCCAAAAGATGTTGAATTATCAAATGATTGGCTTGAAGATTCTCTAAATGTAGTTCAGAATGAAGTATGGTACAGGTATAGTATCGGACCAGAAGTAGGTCAGGTATATGTTGAGTGGTCTGAAAAGGATTATCACGGACCATCTCGTTACTACTCAGCTGATATTATTGTTGATGCCTATTGGCTGGATGGGGAGGCAGAATATTTTATATCTGAAGATAATGGATATGGAGCAGATGCCAAATTGATTAATGTGAGTTCAGAATCGGGATTGCTTATACGTGTGAGACTCAAGGATAATTACGAGGGTAACTATGGATTAAAAGTATATGAGAAGAACAGTTCAGCAGAGATTGAACTGATCGAGCTGAATGTTGGAGATGATTGGTATGAATCCACGATTAACGAAGGAGAGACTCTTGGGTTCTTGCTGAAAAAAGGTGTAGCAGATCAGGAGGTAAGTATTAATTGGGCAGAATTCAACAGTCCTGAAGAAGGGTATACTGCTGACATTAAAGGTTCAGTCTATAAGCTTGATCAAGAGACTGCCTATCTTATTACGGATAATGCCAAAAATTTTGTGGGCAAAGATAAATCACACTCAGATAATCCAAAAACCATAATTTTAGATCAGGGAGAAACGGAGTTTATTGTTTTAATAAGTTTAAATGATCCTTTAAAACCGGGAAGCTTTGCGATACAGATTAAATAAATTTCGCCAGCATCTCATAGTCGCTATGGTTTTCTGTGGTACTCTCAACTTAAACATGCAAACTGTTTTAAGTCAGGTACAAGTTCAGATAACTGAGGTGGTGATAGAAGCTGAGAGTGGGGAAAATGCACAGAATGAAGAAACGAGAGCGGTTCAGGATATCAAAATTCTAAGTCGTAAAGAAATTCGACATGTTGGCAGCAAGGGAGTAGGGGAGATCCTGAAGAGATTGCCAGGAATTGTTGTGCAAGGACCTCCAATGGCGTATCGAAATGTTAAGGTGAATGGTTTAGATAAAGAGTATCAAACCATTTTTATTGATGGTCATCGGCCTGCAGGAGGAGAAGACAGAAGAGAATTTAAGCTTGATCGTCTGCCTTCAACTCTTATTAAAGGTGTGGAAGTGATGTATAATCCGACAATTAAATACGGAGGTACTTCTCCTGCTGGAATAATCAATATCATTACCAGAGATGTTCCTGAGAAAAGAGAGTATGGTATTGATTTGGGTTTGGATCATAGTAACACATTCTCAGGAGTTCATCCCGAAGGATCATTATATTTTGGAGAATCAAGATCCAGGTTAGGATACCTGATCTATGCAGGCAGATATAGCTATAAACGAAAAGATATAACATTGTTGCAGGATGAAACTTCTGATATTTCAGGAGTGCACGATGAGCTGTCAACAGTCAGTTTAAATACAGCCTCTGCCAGAGTTAATTACAAGGTGAATTCAAGCAATGATCTGAAATTTAATATCTTATTATCTGATCAGAATCAGCTTGAGGAAATATGGGCAGATGTAAACCGTCGCAGCCAGGGAGGATTAAGTTATAAACGGGATAGCTCTGATGAAATAGCCTCTCGTAAGCTTGTTATGACACAGCTTAAGCATGTTGTCAGGCTAAAAGACTGGAACGGAGAGTCTTCGGTGGCCTGGGACTGGTCAGGGATGTATAAAAAGAAGGATCGTATCAGAGAGAAAGACCCTGACTGGGAAAGAAGTCTGGAAGAAGAACAACAATACCTGCAGCTTTTTAAAGTTAGGTCTGATTGGGAAAGGAGCATTTTTAAAGTGAAGAGTCTGAGTCATATCCTGAAGTCAGGATTTGAGTCTGCAATAAACATCAGGGATTTTGATCGTCTAGCATATTCCAGGGTTAGTAGTCATAAGTTTTGGGATGAGTTTGAAGATGGATCATACTTGCTGAATGAATCAGTTTTTGCGGCATATTTCTCTGATGTTATTTCGGAGAATCAGAGTACTATAACTCCAGGCTTACGTATTGAATACCATTCCCGTAATTATGCTACCACTGATACAAGCGGTCTGGAATCATATTGGACAATCCTTCCCGCTATTCATGGTAAGCATTCATCAGGAGATGAGGATTTGGTTTTGCGATGGAGCCTAAGCCGACAGATGGCACTCCAACCATTCCTGTATATGGTACCGGTTCTGAAGGTTAAGCATAAAAAGGAAATAATTGAACAGGGTAACCCTAACCTTCTTCCTGCTAAATCCTGGAATTACCATGCCAGTATGCAAAAATCATTTGGTGATCATTCTAAAGCTGTTATAAGAGTGTTCTTAACTGATATAAGAGATGTTGTAGAAATGAAATTTCTTGGCGTTGATCAAAGGTTTAATTACAGAATATTTGAGCCAACAAATATTGATACTGCCAGGATATTCGGAGCTAATATTGATGTTTTGGCAGATTTTAGTGATTTTTCTGACCTGGCTTTCAGAGTTTGGGGTAATTACAGCTGGAATGGAAGCAGAGTTAGAGACCCTGGAACACGGGAATTAAGAAGGCTCAATGATCAAACAGTGCACATTACAAATATCAATATAGATTATCTCATCCCAAACTGGAGTCTTCGTCTGGCAGCAGGGATTACTTTCCTTGGTAAGAGAGAATCTTATGCAACTATTGATCCGACTGGTCTGTATATTCCCGGGTTTTATTACGAACCATTCAGACAATTGGATTTTTCACTAAAGTATTATTTTAGTCGCTGGGGGTATTTCTCAGTGAGTATACATAATCTTCTTGGTGATCGTGAAATCCTGCATCAGGAGTCGGTTGTTGAAGAACTATTGCCTGGCAGACTGGCAAGATTTGGATTTAGCCTGTCCTTTTAAGTTAAAGTGGTATTTTTGTTCAAATATGCATGCAACAGAAAAAGCCGAACAAATGCAAGGGGCCCTGATTTCTCATATGAGTGGCCTGGTTAAGCAGCATGGAGGGATCAATCTTGCCAGAAGTGCATCTGAGATATATGATGCCATAAGAGGTATAAATGAATTCATTAGGTCTTGATTTTCGGAAATAAACATTATCTTTGCGCCCGTGTTTATCAAAATATTGTCTAATCCATTAATTAATTGATCGTTAACAGATGTCAGAACAAGAAATTAAAAAAGATCAGGAAGTCGCTCCGGAAAAAGAGGAACGGGCTCAGGATCAGGTAGCTGAAGAAGTAAAAGAAGAAGCTGCAATCAAAACAGAAACCTTAGCAGAACCTGAAGCAGAAGCTAAAGCAGAACCTAAAGCAGAAGCAGAACCAAAAGCGGAAGCTAAGACGGAACCTCAGGCAGAAACTGTAAAAGAAATTGTTTCAGAACCAGAGGAAGAAGCAAAAGAAAAAATTGAGAGTGTAGTTGAGATTGAAGAAGAATTTGATTGGGATAACTACACCAAAGATCATGATGATTATACAGCTGATGAGAGAGCAAAACTTGAGGCTGTTTTTGATGAAACTCTTTCTGCTGTTGGAGAAAACGAAGTTATTGATGGTAATGTCGTTTTCATGAACAAAAGAGAGGTTATTGTTAATATTGGCTACAAATCAGAAGGCGTGGTCAGTTTGAACGAATTCAGATATAATACTGAGCTTAAGGTTGGTGATACAGTAGAGGTTTTTGTTGAAACTCTTGAAGATCGTAATGGTCAGTTGATCCTGTCTCATAAAAAGGCACGCGCCTTGCGCTCATGGGATCGTGTTAATACCTCTTATGATACCAGTGAAATTATCAAAGGGTATATCAAGTGCCGTACTAAGGGTGGAATGATTGTTGATGTATTTGGTATTGAAGCTTTTCTGCCTGGTTCACAAATCGATGTGAAACCTATTCGCGATTATGATATGTATGTTGGGAAAACTATGGAATTCAAAGTGGTTAAGATTAACCAGGAATTCAAAAACGTAGTTGTATCACATAAAGCTCTGATTGAAGCTGAACTGGAGATTCAAAAGCAGGAAATTATTTCTAAACTTGAAAAAGGTCAGGTTCTTGAAGGAACTGTTAAAAATATTACTTCATACGGTGTATTTATTGATTTAGGTGGTGTTGACGGATTGATCCATATTACAGATCTTTCATGGGGTCGTGTGAATCATCCTGAGGAGATTGTTACACTTGATGAGAAAATCAATGTTGTTATTCTTGATTTCGATGACAACAAGAAGCGTATTGCATTAGGTCTGAAACAACTTACTCCGCATCCTTGGGGTTCACTTGACGCTGAAATGAAAGTAGGAGATTCAGTAAAAGGTAAGGTTGTTGTTATGGCTGATTATGGTGCATTTGTTGAGATTGCTCCTGGCGTTGAAGGTCTTATTCATGTGTCCGAAATGTCATGGTCACAACACTTGCGTTCTGCTCAGGAATTCCTGAAAGTAGGCGACGAAGTAGAGGCTCAGATATTAACTCTGGATCGTGAAGATCGCAAAATGTCGCTTGGTATCAAGCAAATGCGTGAAGATCCATGGGCGAAGATTACAGAGAAGTACACCTTGAAGTCTAAGCACACGTCTAAGATCCGCAATTTCACTGGTTTTGGTGTATTTGTTGAGATTGAAGAGGGTGTTGATGGTTTGATTCATATTTCAGATCTGTCATGGACAAAGAAAATCAAGCATCCTGCTGAGTTCTGTTCAATAGGAGATGAGATTGAAGTTGTTGTTCTTGAAATTGATCAGGAGAATCGCAGACTAAGCCTTGGACACAAACAGCTTGAAGAGAATCCATGGGATGTATTTGAAACTTTGTTTACCGTTGGGGCTGTTCATGAAGGTACAATAGTTAATATCTTCGATCGTGGTGCGGTTATTACATTACCATATGGAGTTGAAGGTTTTGCTACTCCACGCCATTTGGTTAAAGAAGATGGCTCACAAGCTAAAACTGATGAGAAGCTACAATTCAAAGTAATTGAATTCAACAAATCTGCTAAGCGTATTATCCTTTCACACTCTCGGATATTTGAAGATGAAAAACGTGGAGATAAGCTTGTTGAGAAAAAAGCGAGACCTGCTTCTTCTAAAGGAATGATGAAGTCTAAGCCAAGTATGGAGTCTACCACTTTAGGTGATATATCTGATTTGGCTAAGCTGAAGTCAATAATGGAGGCCGAAGAAAAAGGCGAAGCAGTAAAAAAAATAGCTAAAATGGTAGCTGATAAGGAAGTTAAGGCAAAAGCTGCAGAACCTAAAGTTAAGGCAAAAGCTGAAGAACCTGAAGTTGAGCCTAAACCAAAAGCTAAAGCGAAAGCAAAAGCCGAGGTAAAACCTAAGAAGACTAAGGCAAAATCTACTAAAGAGGAGGCTAAAACAGATTCTAAAGAAGAGCCAAAAGCTGCAGAGCCTAAGAAGGCAAAAGCTGCAGAGCCTAAGAAAACAAAAAAGGTTAAAGAGTCTGATGCAGATACAAAAGCTGACGAAAAGGAGGCATAATGAGCTTTTCCCTGACCATATTGGGGAGCAGTTCAGCATTGCCAAAACCTGATAGATTTACTACCGCTCATGTGCTAAATGCACATGAGCGGTTTTTTTTAATAGACTGTGGAGAGGGTACCCAGATTCAACTAAGAAGATTCAAGATTCGTTTTGGACGGATTCATAATATATTTATCACCCACTTGCATGGCGATCATTTCTTTGGATTACCTGGGGTTTTATCCAGCTTCAACCTTATGGGAAGAAAGGTTCCACTAAATGTTTATGGCCCGGATAAATTGGAGCAAATTATTATTGGCATGTATGAAACGATGGGTGAGGAGCTCAATTATGAAGTTATTTTTAATAAGGTTAATTTCAACAAATCTGAACTAATTCTTGACACAGATAAACTTAGCGTTACGAGTGTTCCTCTTAAGCATAAAATACCTTCAGTTGGATACATCTTCCGGGAAAAGGAAAAATTGAGAAAGATCTCTAGAGATTTAGTGGATGAATTGGGTCTTGGAGTGAAGGAAATAATTCACCTGAAATCAGGACAGGATGTTATCAGAACCGATGGCACTGTTTTAAAAAGCTCAGAACTTACTTCTCCGGCAGCAGATCCCAGTTCTTATGCCTTTATCTCTGATACACGATACTCCGAAGTGATTGTCCCTTTAATACAGGGGGTTGACCTTTTATATCATGAAGCCACGTATCTTGATGAAATGAAAAGGAGGGCAAAGGAAACCGGACACTCAACAGCTGCAGAAGCAGCAAAAATTGCAAAGCTTGCCGGGGTTGGGAAATTGGTTATTGGTCATTTCTCTGCCAGATACAAGAATAGTTTGCCCCTACTTAAGGAGGCCAGAGAAATCTTTCCTGAAACAATTGCTGCCGAAGATGGTTTGTGTATAGATGTTAATAATTCCTGATGGTCAATCTGGCGAAAAGTGCTAATTTCGCTCTCTGAACAGACTAATTCAAAATGAAAGAAAGCATTCTAATTCTTGATTTCGGATCTCAATATACACAACTGATTGCGAGAAAAATCCGAGAGCTAAATGTATACTGCGAGATTCAACCTTTTAATAAGATACCAAAATTAGGTGATCACATTAAAGGAGTGGTGCTATCCGGAAGCCCGTTTTCAGTTCGAGATGAAAACTCTCCTGATCCTGATTTATCATCCATCAGAGGGAAATACCCATTACTAGGTATATGTTATGGTGCCCAATTCCTTGCGCAAGTTTCAGG
The DNA here is from genome assembly GCA_034658635.1 of Bacteroidota bacterium. GTDB lineage: Bacteria > Bacteroidota > Bacteroidia > Bacteroidales > UBA12481 > JABHCC01. The sequence goes on from JAYEFL010000218.1 coordinate 9,706, forward strand.
AGGTCAGGTTTTGCCCTCGAAAACAAGGGAATATGGCAGAGCAAATCTAAAATATGTTGATCAGGATGATGCTCTTTTTAAAGGTATTAGTCTTGACACTCAGGTATGGATGTCACATGGAGATACAATTGCCAGTATACCTGAAAACTATTGCATAACAGCAAGTACTGAAGATGTGCAAGTAGGAGGGTTTCGTATTGAAAATGAAAAAACATATGGAATTCAATTTCACCCTGAAGTATATCATACTATGGAGGGGAGCGATATTCTTAAGAATTTTGTTGTTGAAATATGTGGAGCCTCACAAAACTGGACACCTGAATCATATGTTGAAACTACTGTTGATTTGCTAAAACAAGAGCTGGGAGACGAAAATGTTGTACTTGGATTATCTGGAGGGGTTGATAGCTCAGTAGCAGGAGTATTATTGCATCGTGCAATTGGTGAAAATCTAACATGTATTTTTATCGATAATGGATTGCTAAGGAAAAACGAATTTGAATCTGTAATGGATTCTTATGAAGGACTGGGCTTAAAGGTTATTGGAGTCAGAGCTGGAGAGGAGTTTTTAAGTGAACTCAAAGGAATCACTGAGCCGGAACTTAAAAGGAAAGCCATTGGTGGCACCTTTATTAAGGTTTTTGACAGAGAATCTGAAAAATTGGATAAAGTAAAATGGTTAGCACAGGGAACCATCTATCCTGATGTTATTGAGTCAATTTCGGTTAACGGACCATCAGCTACCATTAAGTCTCATCATAATGTTGGAGGATTGCCTGATGACCTGAAATTAAAACTGATTGAGCCATTAAAATTATTATTTAAAGATGAGGTTAGGCGGGTTGGAAGAGCCCTTGATATTCCTGGCCGCATTTTGAACAGACATCCGTTCCCGGGGCCGGGTCTGGGTATTCGTATTCTTGGTGATATTACCGCAGAGAAGGTGCGCATTCTTCAGGAAGTCGATGATATCTTCATTAGTGGCCTCAAAGAGTATGATTTATATGATAAAGTTTGGCAATCTGCTGCTATTCTTTTGCCAATCCAATCAGTTGGGGTTATGGGAGATGAGCGTACATATGAGAATGTAGTTGCTTTGAGATCAGTTGGTTCAACTGATGGCATGACTGCTGATTGGTCGCATTTGCCTTACGATTTTCTTGGAAAAATCTCCAATGAAATCATTAATAAGGTTAAGGGCATTAACAGAGTGGTTTACGATATTAGTTCTAAGCCACCTGCAACCATCGAATGGGAATAGAGAGGGATCTGTTGCGTGAGATTGCTCAGAAAAGGTCGTTCAGAAAAGGTCGTTCAGAAAAGGCCCAATATCATCTAAGCTAAGTACCAGATCCGGATTGGCCAGATCTATAGCAGATTCTGGCATTCTCGGAACCGCAGCTGTAAGGGGGTTCTCGCAAATTGC
>JAYEFL010000219.1:0-2595 GCA_034658635.1 Bacteroidota bacterium
TGGCGCATGGACACAGGCTGGACAATTGCTCCCTCTTCGCATTCAAGCAACACCTGGGTATGATGGAGAGACTGGAGACCGACAAAGCCTGTATCGTCAGAGAAATGAAACTTATCGCTAAAGATGAACGATTTAAGAGAGAATTGGACTTGATCCAATCCGTTACCGGCATTGGCCCTGTAATCGGGTTTATTATCCATGCTGAAATAGCTGACTTTTCTCGGTTCCCTAACGGAGACACCATAGCCTGCTATACCGGACTTACAACTCGAACCAATGAATCTGCAGGAAAAGTCAGGCAGGGGCATATCTCTAAATGCGGGAATTCCACTCTGCGGTGGGCTCTGGTAGAAGCCGCTACCACTCTCATCCAGCATGACCAATATTATCAGCGTATGCATCAACGTATCACAATGAACAAAGGTGCTGACACCAGCATCAACCGCCATATAGCAAAGATAGCAATAGCACAGAAGATTATTCGCTATCTTAGAAAGATGATGATTACCGGTGAAGTCTTTAGAAAAGGAGAGCCAACAGATCGTCAGGCCAAGCTTAACCAAATGCGGTTGGGCAAGAAATAGACCTGACTTACCAAGCTGACAGTCAACACTGTACAGGTGAACGCGTGCAAGCTTTTTAGACCCCCGGCATGATCCGGTGAGGCTGGCAAGTGTGATTGCGTCCCTGTATTTTCGAATAAAGACTTTTTGCTGGCTCTCCAGAAAAGCGTTGCTGAAAGAAGTAATTAAAGGCATCCGGAGATGACCGCGTATAGATGATTGAACCCAGTGAGGTAGTAGACTGTCAGATTTTTCCAGGAATGAAATAAAGGAAAAATTATGTGAAATAGATTTTAACAAGACTGGAGCAGCTCTAAAAGTTGCAGACAGCTTATTCTTAATATCTAAATTTTCATTCATACTTTATCTCAAAAATACCTTAACGGATAGAGAGAGGGACAGTGTGTCAAAAAAAAGCTTATTAGACCTATGTAACCTTTATTTTAAATACTTTTAGAAAAAACTTCACAGCCATCCCATAGGCTTAGTTTAAAAGTATAATGTCTTTAACTAAAGTGGGCCACCGGTTATCCTTTTTGTGACAAAACATAAAGGAGAAACCGATGAAGCCCACCAAGTGCAAATATACTACGTTACACCAGATCTGCAATCTAATTCCAAGAGGTCTTGTTACCCGCTTGGCGAAGAAGCATGGAGTTGATAAAAAATCTCGATCCTTCACCCCTTGGTCTCACGTTGTTTCACTGCTCCACTCACAACTTGCTCACTCTATTTCGCTTAATGATATAGCTGATACTTTGCAGAATCAATCCGGTAGTCTTGCAACTATTCGGGGAGCAGAACCGCCCAGTCGAAATGGTCTTTCTCATGCTAGCAAGGTTCGGAATGCTGATATGGCTGAGGAGCTCTTTTGGGAGATGCTCGCTTACATACAAGACATTCATCCGTCCTTTGGCAGTGGGCATAGGTATTCAGGCCTTCCCAATCGGTTTAAGCGCACTATTTATGCTATTGATTCCACGACTATTCAATTGGTCGCCAACTGCATGGACTGGGCTAAACATAGGCGACGCAAAGCAGCGGCCAAGTGCCATATGCAGTTGAATATGCAGACGTTCCTCCCGCAGTTCGCCATTGTCAAGGCAGCCAATACTCACGATACTACCGAGGCAAAGGAACTTTGTGCCAACCTTGAAGATGGCGAGATAGCCCTGTTTGACAAGGCTTATGTGGACTTTCCTCACTTGCACTCACTGGATGGTCGTGGAGTATTCTGGGTTACCAGGGCAAAGAGTAATATGAGCTATCGAGTTGTGGGACAGCACCGGGAACCCAAGGGCAATATTCGTCGTGATGTCTTGCTTGAGTTGACAACGGAGAAATCCTTCAATGCGTACCCCAAACCACTACGTCTGGTAGAAGCAGATGTGGAGATAAATGGCAAGATGAAGACAATGATTTTCATTACCAATAACCTTAAGTGGGCATCACGAAGCGTGTGCGATCTATACAAATGCCGCTGGGGAGTTGAAGTATTCTTCAAGCAGATCAAGCAAACTCTACAACTTGCAGATTTCCTTGGATATAGCGAGAATGCAGTTCGATGGCAAGTTTGGATGGCAATGCTAACCTATCTGTTACTGCGCTTTGTAAGCTTTCTTGGTAAATGGGACAAATCATTTCGGAGGTTATTCACCCTTATTCGCGGCGTATTATTCAGTCGCCTGGATATATTCAGCGTGATGGAATGCTGTGGGACAGCACGTGGCAGCCCACGCTTCGTATCCGTCCCTCATCAAACGTATTTGCCGGGTTTTGAGATGTTTGAAAAGTTATAATTACAAAGTACACCGTAGGAGTTATTATCAGAAACAGCGAAAAGGCACGGGTGAGAAAAAATGATGTAAAACAATGAGAACTGACTATTTATAATGTGAAAATTTAACCCTACTATAGTAGAGTTAAATCGTATTGTATCATCAGTATTGGAATCCTATGGGATGGCTGTGCAATGAAACCTAACGTTAATAACAAACTGGTTTTGCCCAAATAAAACTACTTTATGAACACC
>JAYEFL010000220.1:0-11124 GCA_034658635.1 Bacteroidota bacterium
TTGAAACATGGCGTCCCCGAGTCCCGAGTCCCGAGTCCCGAATAACCGAATAACCGAATAACCGAATAACCGAATCCATGCCCACCCGAAGAAGCTTCCTCAAATCAGCAACCTACGCATCCCTGGGCACAATTGCCCTGCCAACAATTCTCACTTCCTGCGTCAAATGGAAAGGAGCCAATGACCGCCTTCATGTAGGTCACATCGGAGTAGGCTCAAGAGGTACATCCGAGATGAGATCTTATTTTCTGCCTCATAAGGATTTCAGGATTGTTGCAGTGTCTGATGTTTTTGAATCCCGCAGGTATAAGGCTGCCCAAATTGTGCAGGATGGCTATACACAGCAAGGGATCCTAAATCCAGTTGTAGATTCCTATAATGACTACAGAGAAATGCTCGATCGAAAAGATATCGACATGGTAACAATTACAACACCTGATCATTGGCATTTGCCTATTGCTATTCATGCTGTTCAGTCTGGAAAACATGTCCATGTGAATAAACCCTTGGGTCTAAGTGTGGATTATATGAGGAAGCTGAAAGACGAACTTAGCAGTGCTAAATTGCATTTCAATTACGGTACTCAGCAACGCTCTTATGCTTTTATGAAAAAGGCTATGGAGTATATTCATGGTGGAGCATTGGGGGAGATTACTGAAGTTCTTGTTTGGGCACCGGGTGGAGGAGCTGACAGGCATATTGGATACTATCAGGCTATGGATATTCCGGCTGACCTTGACTATGACCGCTGGCTCGGACCAGCCCCTGAAGCTCCATATACTGCCGACCGGGTTCATCGTGATGGGTCCTTTTTTATCAATGATTATTCCATTGGATTTCTGGGAGGCTGGGGAGCTCATCCCCTGGATATTTTGGTTTGGGGATTGAAAGACCGGATGAGAGGAGATTATTCCGTAGAGGCTGGTGGTGAAGCTCAATGGCCTGAAGGATCCATGTACGATAATATTAATATTTGGGATTCAAGACTAAGGTTTGAGAATGGGTTAAAAGTTCATTTTATGAGTCAGGATCTGGCTAAAAATGAGGTAATGAAGTTCCAGACAGATTACAGACAGAATGGGACCCTGTTCATCGGATCAAAAGGATGGATGACTCTGAGCAGGACCTATGCAGAGTGCAGTATTCCCGAAATCAATAAAGCAATAAATAATTTCCCCAAAAAAGATTTCGGTCTGAGTGGTGACCGTGGGACACACGGTCAGGAATTCGCAAAACTTATCAGGGGAGATTCAGATTCTTATATGGATATCGATGATGCAATTCTAGCAGATGTAATTAGTCACAATACAAATGTTGCCATTCGCCTGAACAAGGAAGTAAAATGGGATGCTAAGAGAATGGAGATCATAGACTCAATTGAAGGAAATCGACTGATCAATCGTACTCATCGTGCCCCATTTGCTGTGAACGGATAAACTCAGCTTCTTTCAAAATTATCCAGGATTCATCCTCTTCAGCCATGTTTAATATGGCTGCCGATACGGGGATTTTAATTTTTCGAAGAGTATTCAATGCTCTCCACCTGACCAGACTATCTGCTTGTGAGTTCATGAATATATTCGTAAGCCCCGGAATAGCCATTTCCCCCATAATTATCAGATTGTTTGCTGATAATGTGTCAGATTCCCAGTGGGTTACGGATAGTTCTTTTAGTAGGAAATCAAGCCTATCTGGCATGTCAGAATTTAGTATTTCTCCACAGCATAGTCTTCGTAAGGGATCAAGAGTGTTGGGATATAAATCAGTGATGTGGGTTCTGATGGAATCTTTTTTGCCTTTATAACGATTCATTATTCTATGGAACTCTGTCCAAAGTGAGTCTTGTGGTATATATCCCCCGGGGCACAATTCCAGTTCTCCAGACTCAGGCATAAGACTCAGACCATTAATTTCATCGATTGTTTTCAAACCAAAGCTAATGGCAATATTTCTCGGGTCAAGACGGTAACTGGTCATTCCTTCATAAAAGCCATAACGTTGAATATAATATGGAGCTAAATCACTAATGAAGACTTCTCCAAAGGGTGATTCTTCATTCCTTATCCGTACATGATAGGAACCTGTGAGACTATCATTAAAAATAGATGTCTGCCAGCCTTTTCCTCCTTGTGATGTCAATGGCAGGAACTCATCGGTGTAATAAATTCCTTCAATCCCAATATCCTTAAGCCCGTTCGAGTTATTAATAATCTCATACTCTTTTATCAGGTTCCAACAATGAAAAATCGGATAGGCCAACTCCCGGTGTGTCAGTCCCATTTGCCTGACCATGTTGTTGTCCTTTATTAATCTCGAAATTATCGTTTCATTCTTGCAGAGAAATCCTGCCCAGGAAGCACTTCCGGGCCAGGCATCCACAGTAATTTCGGCAATTGAGCGCCCGGTTATACTAAGAGTTTTTTCAAGATCAAGTTGATTATGAAGTCCGTTTCTCAGTAGTCTTTGGAAATCCTTACCATTGACTCTAAGCTGGTCTCCCTTATTGTCTTGACGATGAATAACATCCCGAATCCCTTTACTTTCAACGCTAACATCAAAAAACGCAAACATGCCATTCTTAAGCTTTGTCAGTACCAATTCCCGATGATCGGAATTGATCATTGGTGAAGGAATATCCGGAAGCTTCTCATAAGTTGCAGGGTACAACTTAAGCGTATCGGTTTCAATCAATGGGAAATCAGGTGGTGAGTTCTTTTTGACCTGACATGAGGCTAAAATAAAAAGGATCAGACAGATGTTTATGGCTTTCATTGGAGTGGGATTTCAACGAATTTACGACAAATATCCTTCTTGTTGTACAATTCATGTAAGGGCCGATTCGCGAATTGGCCCCTACTATTTGTAACTTCAACCTGATTTATGCGTCTGATAATAACTAAAGACATATTGTTATGAAAAAGATGAAACAGTTTAGACTCTTGCTGATAGTTGGACTTTTAGCAGTGATGAATTTGCAGTCTGTTAAAGCTCAATCAATAGCTGGGGACTGGTACGGATTGGCTGAGGTTATGGGAATGTTCATGCGTCTGGATATACATGCCACACAAACTGATAGCGGATATCAGGGAACGTTTGACAGCCCGGATCAGGGTGCCATGGGAATCCCGCTCACCAGCTTTACCTATGAGGCTCCTGTAGTGAAATTCACTTTTACTCCAGCCGGAATAACTTATGAAGGATTTGCTGATCCCGGTTTTACAAAAATTATTGGGAAGTTTAAACAAGGTGATCTTGAATTGGAATTGAACTTCCAGCGAACCCCGGTTGAAATGCCGGAGAATAGCATGCCAAAAATAATGGAACGGTATGAAAAAAAGGAAGTATATATCACCATGCGGGATGGGATCAGGTTATTTACCTCGATTTATACACCCAAGGACCTGGATAAGCCGGCGCCTTTATTAATCAGTCGTTCTCCTTACAATATTGAAGGTCAAGGCGAAGAAGCTTATAGCCAATTCCTGGGAATCTATTATCGATTTATTAAGGAAGATTACATTTTTGTTTTCCAGGATGTCAGAGGACGCTATATGAGTGAAGGGGAGTTTGAAAATGTTCGTCCTTTTAATCCGGATAAAGAAGGCACGGTTATCGATGAAGCATCCGATACTTTCGATTCAGTTGAATGGCTACTTGAGAATGTAGCTAACAATAATGGAAACGTTGGTGTGTTTGGGGTTTCGTATGCAGGATTTTATTCCACATTGGCTGCCCTGGCCTATCATCCGGCCATTAAGGCGGTATCTCCCCAGGCTCCGGTGACAAACTGGTGGATAGGAGATGATTGGCATCACAATGGAGCTTTAATGCTTCTTGATGGATTTTCTTTTTACACCTTCTTCGGGGAGGATCATCCTGAACCATCAAGGCGGAATACCGCACCCAGATTCAGCTGGGGGCTACAGGATAGTTACGAGTTCTTTATGCGTCATGGAACAGTGAAAGAACTGGCCGAGAAGTATTTCCCAAGTCCGGATAGCTACCTTGCAGTTTTGAGGAATAATCCGGATTATAACGACTATTGGAAATCTACAGACCCACGACCCCATTTGAAAAAAATAAATACTGCGGTTATGACGGTTGGCGGCTGGTTTGATGCAGAAGACTGCTGGGGTGCTCAAAAGACGTATGAGGCATTTGAGAATCAGAATCCTGGTATGGAAAATATTGTCGTTATAGGACCATGGTCGCACGGGCAATGGGCCGGTAGTGATGGTGAAAATCTGGGAGATATGTATTGGGGAATGAATGCCAATGATCGTTATCACAAGCAGGAAGTAGCTTTTTTCAATTATTACCTCAAAGGAGAGGAGCAAAACGAATTACCTGAGGCATTAATTTTTATGACTGGTGATAATGAATGGCGGGAGTTTGAAACCTGGCCACCTGAGAATGTTGAAGAGAAATGGCTGTTTTTTGATGAGAACGAATCCATCAGCTTTTCCAAGCCTTCCGGGAAGGATTTGTTTGATGAATATGTTTCTGATCCGGCCAATCCGGTACCTTATACTGAAGATGTACATTTGCGGCGCACTACTTCATATATGACAGACGATCAGCGCTTTGCGTCTCGACGTCCGGATGTGATGGTGTATCAGACAGACATTCTCGAGGAAGATATGACATTGACTGGTCCCTTAGTGGCAGACCTGTATGTAAGCACTACCGGCACAGATGCTGATTTTATTGTAAAGTTAATAGACGTATACCCTGATAATGCTCAACGCATTCCTGATCAGGACATTGACATGCCATTAGCAGGATACCAGATGCTCGTTCGGGGTGAGGTTTTCAGGGGACGTTACAGGAATAGTTTTGAAAATCCGGAAGCCTTTGAACCGGGCAAAGTATCTCAGGTAAATTTCGAATTACCAGGCATAGCTCACACATTCAAGAAGGGCCATCGTCTGATGATCCAGGTACAAAGTTCATGGTTCCCATTGGTTGATCGTAATCCACAAAAATTCGTGGATATATATAATTGCGAACCATCGGATTTCCAAAAAGCCACCCACAGGATATATCGCGATAAAAAATATCCATCAGGTGTACGGGTGATGGTGTTGGAATAACCCCCCCGTAGGGGCCGATTCTCGAATCGGCCCCCGCAACAAAAACCCACAAATCTCCGGCAACGCGAATCGGCCCCCGCAACAAAAACCCACAAATTTCCGGTAACGCGAATCGGCCCCCACAACAAAAACCCACAAATCTCCGGCAACGCGAATCGGCCCCCGCAACAAAAACCCACAAATTTCCGGTATTGGTGCCATTATGGATGAAATCGGGGTGGGCGAATGCCGACATGGGCCGATTTTGCCGACATGGGCCGATTCGCGAATCGGCCCCTACGGGGATGAATGGTGGTTTGGTGGGTTATTGCGGATGTATTTTGAAATGGTATAATATTCCTTTTGTGTACGGATGATTCTGTCGTAATAATTTTTCTGCCATAATGGTCCGATTTTGTCGATTTTGGCCGATCCCGGGGTGAGCGAATTGCGGCATGGGCGATTTTGTCGACATGGGCCGATTCGCGAATCGGCCCCTACGGGATTGCATTTTACAATTTGGTGGTATAAATAGGTTGTTTTTCTTTTATAATGTTGTATATATTTTGGAATGCCGTGTTTGCTTTTTTCTTCAAAACTATTACTTGCAATTCCTGATACTCTGTTGTTAATGGATATTATTCCATGAATGTGGTCTGGCATAACCACAAATTCTCCTAGGATTATTTCAGGGAATCTTTTTGGTAGTGCAAACCATACATCATGAACCATTAATCCAATTTCTGTAGATATCAGGATATTATTGTCAATATTCCCAAAATGATTGAGTTTATTCTTTGTGCAAATGGTTATGAAGTAATTTCCAGGGGTGCAATAGTCATGTCCATTAAGACGCATCGAATGTCTGAAATATCTCTTATCAAGTTTTTCCATGCTTATATTATATATTGTTCTAATAACATAGATGCATCTCAACCCCCGTTCTGGAAAATAAATCCCAAATTTTTCTTCTTACATTTACTATTTCATTGAAAGTCTATAACCGCATGAAAAGGATTTATCAAGGTATACTGATAGGCTTGACGGTCATGTTTGGCTCTTGTTCAGGTAATTCCGAGCAGAGTGATTTTTATTATGCAACAAACTACTTTTCCGTAACCCCAGTAGGAGATTCGATCTTCATTGCCGGTACAAAAACCGATCCTGGCATCAAATCAAAAGGCTGGGCATTATACCAGTCAATCTCAGGAGCCTGGGGCTTCTCTATCGGAGACGGCAAGACCGGCTTTTTATATCAACCAACCCCTGAACGACAGTCTGTTACAGATGGAAAAAAACGGGGATTGGCTTTTGCGTTCGACACCATTAGTATGGAGATTCGAATGTGGTTTGATGGGAAGAATGTGGCAATCTACAATGTAAGTGGCCTCGACCTGTCAAAAATGGATTTAGGCAAGGGTACAAATTTCAGAAATCCTATTGTCCCTTATAATTCAGTACCACCTGACACTATTCGTGTAATGGCCTGGAATATCTGGCATGGAGGCCGGGAGTCTGGAATAACTGAAGGCGTTGCCAGAGTTGTTGATATAATTAAGAAATCGAAAGCAGATATAATTTGTATGGTTGAGACCTACGGATCAGGACCGATAATAGCTGATTCACTGGGCTATTATTTCTATCTCAGGAGCTCAAACCTCTCAATCATGAGTAAGTTTCCAATTGGAGAGACTATAGATATGTTTCGGCCATTTAATTACGGTGGCGCAGAAATTCTTCTTACTGAGGAGGTGAAAATCAGGGTTCACCCCTTATGGATTCATTATTTACCCGATATGAATAATCTAAGGAATACAAATATTCCGATTGATAGTTTGATCAAATGGGAATGGCAAACCAGGGGCTCTGAAATTCAAGAGATTCTTAAACAAATGAATTCTGAGATCAAAGAAAGTGAGGATGTGCCAGTGATAATGGCAGGGGATTATAATTCTCCTTCACATTTTGATTGGGGAGAATTAACTGCCAGGATGCATGATGATCGTATTATCGAATGGCCTGTAAGCAGTCAAATGGAAGGCGCAGGAATGATTGATGCTTACCGCTATGTACATCCTGATCCCTTAGCATATCCTGGTAAGACATGGTCTCCGATATTTAAAAAGGCCTGGCAAGATCGAATAGATTACGTTTATTTCAAAGGATCCAATCTGGTTCCTATTAGTGCCGAAGTTGTTAATACATATATAGATATCTTTCCATCTGACCATGCCGCGGTTTTGGTCGGGTTTTTGTGGAGGTAATTGCAGAATAAAATATTTAAATCAACTACCATGAAATTATTTAAACTCACAGCATTTTTTACAGCTGTCATGCTTTTGGCTGGAATCCATTTACATGCTCAAAATGGTAAAACTTCAGGAGGAATCGGATTCTTTGTTCCTGGTGTCCAGTTCTTTGCCCCAGGTGAGCTGAATGCGCATTTTCCATCAAACTATCCTGATATGAGTTTCAGTTTATATACTCAGGCAGGATCAGGTTATGGAATATTCAAAAACTTTATTTACGGTTTTGAAGGAGGAGGGTATGAGGGAGGTCCGTTCATTAAAGACAACATTCAAGTTGACCTTACCGGGGACTACAGTAGTTTTCAGTTGGGATATATCGTCATTTCAAAAGGTAAGTTTATGGCTTATCCATTGTTAGGCCTGAACTGGAACCATCTAGATTTTTATATTCACCAACCAGATCAAACCCAGACTTTCTCAGCTATTACCATGAGTCCAGATGAGGGAACGATGCTGAAATACAAGGCTACTGCATTGAATATCAGCATGAATGCAAGTTACTTTCTTGGTGGAAAGATGACTGATGGTGGTGGTGGTGGATTAATGCTCGGACTTCAAGTTGGATATCAGTCCCCGGCTTTTAATGGCACATGGACCTACGATAACGGTGCAGTAACCGATGGACCTGCATTTGATATGAGTGGATTTTATGTACGCCTGTTAATTGGTGGTGGCGGAATTAGTTACAATTAATGTCATTTTACTGTTTTCTAACCTCAAAAAAAATAGTATCTGTTGAATAAGCTGTGAAAATTCCTAATCCGTTTTCAATGTTCGTTGGTGGTTCAGAAAGGTTGACGGAGTTCATGGTTGGATTATCAAAAAGATTAGCAAATTCTTGATTAACATGATATAGAATTACCTGATATCTGCCAAAGAACATGACGTTTCTGAGGCGGATTTCAAATTGATCTGCCTGTGATGGAGGAGCCTGACTTCGAACAGGGGCATCTGCAACCATTTCATTCACCGGTTCCGGATTGGCTTCAATGTTTTTCATGCTGATATAGTAGAAGCCATCATTCGGATTATCCCAACTGACTATCAGGCTGGGTGCGTTCAGCATGCTCCCTGGGGTTCCCACCTCATAATACATTACGTTATCGCTAATTTTAACAGATTCAGGTTTGGGTGGTATCCATGTTGATGCTGAAAGGGGAAGATTTCCTACTTCACTTTCAAATGACAAGCTATCTCCTTCCTCCAAATCAATAGCATCCCGCAAGGTGTAATAAATACCTGTTTCACCGGCTTGTTCTGTCAGCAGGAACCGCTCATCTTGCTTGACCAGGAATACCGCCAATCCTGTGATGGGCTTAGCCACTGTATCTTCTTCTTCGCCCATGTAGGGGACCATTTTAGTAATGTATACTTGGATAGTATCTGCTTCAGCTGAGATAAAGGCCTCTACTACGGGTTTACTATAGGTATATTGTTTAATGGTATTTTCAGTCTCGCAGGCTGCGATTCCCAGAAGCAAAATCAAGACTGCGATATTTTGTTTTATTAGTCTCATTATTATAGAATTAGTCCAAGTTTATACTAAAGCTGATGTTGGGTGTAAATCCGAGGAGTTCAATATCAGTTTCCAATAATTGTCCCTCAATGATTTCAAATTGTTTGTACCAAATGTTCTTTCGATTGTATACATTGAACAGGGATATCCCCAGAGTACCGATACCCAGATCACCCATCCTGAATTTGTATTGTGCCGACAAATCCAGTCGATGATAGTCTGGCAGCCTAAAAGCATTCTTATCTCCAATAGTTACAAAATCCTGGGTGGTGCCATCAGGCATTGTGATCTCATAGCCACCTAAAGGTGCAGTGTAAGGCTTGCCTGTACCATAAATCCATACAGCTGAAAAATTCCAGTCCTTGTATTTATAGGTATTGATGAGTTTAACTTCATGTGTGACATCATGATTGGCGGGATACCAGTTTTCTCCAAAAACATCAAATTGATGCTTGACCTCCTGAAGGGTGTAAGAGGCCCATCCTGAATAATCCCCATACTTCTTCTGAAAGAGGAATTCCAGGCCTTTTGCTGTCCCGGTTCCCTGGTAAAAAAACTCGTCAAAATTGACTGTTCGGTAAGATGGCACATATGTCATAGTGTATTCTGTCAGTCCTTCCAAAGTTTTATAAAAGCCATCTATTCCAAGCAAAAAATTTCTGTTTTCCCAATTTATTCCTGCCTGATAATGGATACTGCTACTAACAGGTATCTGCTCATTGTCAGCCAGAAGCCAAAAATCCCGGCTTCCTGATTCGAGATCATCGCGAATAATCCTATTGGTGAATTGATAATATTGCCCCCAGGCTCCCTTTAGTTTTATGTGTTCAGTAAGACTTAGATTTGCCGAAAGTCGTGGTTCCCAGTACACCTTATTAGTCGCGCTATAATAGCTGGCCCGAATTCCAGGTACCAGGGTCAAACGATGAAACAGAGTAAGCCGATCCTGTAAAAACAAAGCTCCCAAATTAGCTTGAGAATGCCTGTCCTGGATGATGACGGTATCATTCCTTGTGTATAGATAATCAATTTGGTAGTGCGACCCCTGGAATCCGAATTCCACTTGGTTGTTTTTCCCTGTTTTCCATTCAGTAATATTTTTAATAGAATAATCGTATAAGTCATTATTCTCATATATCCCCAGGTTCCGTGTCCCGCTTGACTCAGATCTGGTAAAATTACTTTCAGTGGTCATGTCTCGAGAGCTGAAGTAATTTGAGAAGGAGCCTAAAGTATGGGTGTACAATTTATTCGACCACCGTCTCGACCACTTGAGGCTACTGCCCCAATTGCCCCAGTCAGTGAGGTCAGTACGGCCACCTGATATGCTCATTCCGCCCCTGGAAAAGTTGAATTCATTTGAATTATCCAGTTTGTCCTGCCCGTTGTAGAAACTCAGAGAGATAATGTCATCCAGATTCGGTTTGTAGGTGATTTTTCCATTAACATCATAAAAGAAGGAGGTAGGCGAGCTGGTTCCAACAAATTTGTTCATCGCCCGTCCCGTTGGCATAGAGGTTTCAGCTACTGTTGAATTATTCTGGAACTGATCAAATATTTTATTGTACAAGGATGATTGAAATGATCTTCTACCGGATAACAGGATAGATCCTTTGCCTCCCATTGGAATCTCAACATACCCACTACCACTTATTAATCCGATATTTGCTCCGGCGTCAAATCCCTTTTCATTCCCGTCTTTGCCAGTTATCTCCATCACAGACGAAAGTCGACCCCCGTATTTCGATTCAAATCCACCCATACTGAGTTTAACATCTTTAACGGCATCCGGATTAAATGCTGAAAACATTCCGAAAAGATGATCAACATGATACACAGTGAACCCATCATAAAGAACCAGATTTTGATCTGGGGTACCACCTCGTACAAACAAACCTGAACTGGATTCCTGACTGGCTGAAATTCCGGGTAAAAGTTGAAAAGATCTGAAGATGTCCTTTTCCCCAATCGAGGGAAGTTGGGCGATCTTGGAAGGGGCCATACTCACCAGATTGGTTCGGTTAGAGATCCTCATCAGATCTTCACGTTCTCCTGTAATCAGGATTTCTTCCATTTCTGTGATGGCCGGAAAAAGCTCTATCTGGATTTCTGACAGGCACCTTTCAGGGTCAAGTTGCAGAATTTTAGGTTGGTATCCCACAAATTTGATCACCAGTCGAGCCGTATCAGTGGGCACATGAAACAGAGTAAAATAGCCATCTACATT
>JAYEFL010000221.1:0-11095 GCA_034658635.1 Bacteroidota bacterium
GAATTATCTGTGATACTCTGGCTCTCGATATGGGACTGCAGCACGGAGATAAAATACTGACTCTGGATAATAATAAGGTGGAGGACTTCCATGATATTATTCCGGAAATTGTTTACAATGGAGCTAGTTCTATTCAGGTTGACCGTAAAGGAGCTCAGGTTGATATTGCCATCCCTGACGATTTTGTTGCAAAATTCATTGAGTCAAGAAGTTTCATGAACTCCGGATTTCCGTTTGTGATCTCTGAGTTTGAAAAAGGCTCATCAGCTGAAGATTCCGGATTGAAAGTTGACGACAGAATTACCGGGATCAATGGAAAGGAAACTATTTTCTATGAATTTGTAAGCCCTGAAATTAGTCAACATAAGAATGGTGCCGTAACTGTTCAGGTAGATCGCAATGGAATTCCTATGGAATTTGCTGTAAATGTCTCCGCTAACGGTACAATCGGGATTCATCCGACTGATCCTGCAGCATTCTTTGTATTCGAGGAGATTAATTATGGATTCTTTGAATCAATTCCAGCTGGAACTGTGAAAGGATTGAAAACTATTAAATCGTATCTCAAAGATCTCAAACTTGTATTTACACCAGAAACCGGAGCATATAAATCTCTGGGTGGTTTTATTGCAATTGGAAATATTTTTCCCGGACAATGGAATTGGAGAGTATTCTGGAATATGACGGCCTTTTTATCCATTATGCTTGCTGTTCTGAATATATTACCCATACCTGCACTTGATGGTGGACATGTGCTATTCCTGCTCTTTGAAATTGTAACAGGAAGGAAGGCAAGCGATAAATTTATGGAAATTGCCCAGATTATTGGCATGATAATGCTTCTGGCCCTTGTTTTGTACGCCAATGGGAACGATATATTAAAATTGTTTACGCGATAATAAAATAGATCAACACACCCTTGTTTATGGATTAAGGATTTTTTGTACATTTATTCGTCCCAGCTAGATTATTTTTACAAAACACACTGCTATGTCAAAAAAAGTACTCGCACTTGCCTTGATCGCTGTTATTACAGTCGGGATGGTTTCTTGTAACAAAGAAAAATCACACAAGGCTTTAATGCCCCCCATAACCGGAAGGCCTGGTGAGGTGACCCTGGTAATGTTAACTGAGCTCTATGATGGTTTTGTGGGTGATAGTCTGTATGCCATTCTTTGCCAGGAAGAACCAGCTTTACCCCAATCAGGGATGGAAGGAGCTGAACCAATGTTTGATTTGATACAGATTCCACCAACTGGCTTTGGCAATATCTTTAAGTCGAACAGAAATATTATCATCGCTAAAATTGATCCAGCACTGAAACAGGCTGCTATCGCAATTGAACGTGATTACTGGGCGAAAAATCAACTATTGATAAGATTGGCAGCTCCCACAAAGGAAGCATTCGTTGAGCTTATTGACAATAAAGATGATTTCCTGATTAAAACTATCAGGGATGCTGAAATTGATCGCCAGATATATCTGAATCGTAAATATGAAAATACTGAGCTGGTTAACCAAATGAAGAGGAATCACAAAATGGTAATCCAGTTTCCAAAAGGATGGCAGTCTCGCGTAGATGCAGGGAATTTTATCTGGGTGCAGTATGATCCACCTGATATTACTCAGGGAGTTCTTGTCTATTATTATCCGTATGCGAATGAAGAACAGCTTGAGTATGAAAACCTGATACAAGCCACCGATAAATGGTTGAAAAAACGTGTTCCAGGGCCATCAAAAGGGGCTTATATGAGTCTGGAATTAGATGCTCCGGTATACTCAAGAGAGTTTAATATGAATGGCAATTATGTGAGAGAGCTCAAAGGACTCTGGGAAATGCAAAATGACTTTATGGGTGGTCCTTTTATTTGCTGGTCATTTGTTGACGAGGCCAATAGTCGGGTTGTTTCAGTATTCGGATTTGTTTATGCTCCAAAATTCAACAAACGAAACCATATCCGCAAGGTTGAAAGCCTGCTCAAGACTGTTAGCTTTCCTGAGGAATAAGACTTTCAAATTTCTGGTTTCGTCTGACAGGAGTGAACCCTGCATCTCGTATGCATTGCTGAATTCCTTCAGCATCCATCTTGTAATTTGCTCCGGCACTCGATACCACGTTTTCTTCAATCATAATGGATCCAAAATCATCTGCACCGGCATGCAAACATACTTGTCCGGTTTGCTGACCAACAGTTAGCCATGATGCTTGAATATGAGGCACATTGACCAGAATTAATCTTGATATAGCAATTAATCGAATATAGTCTCTGGCATTTGTGTCGTTGCTGACATTATGCTTAGTAAGTAAAGTGGTGCCTTCGTCCATGAAAGGCCAGGGAATAAAATTTAAAAAACCAAAATGGCCCTCGGGAACTTCATCCTGAACTTCCCTGATTCGAATCAGGTGCTCAACGCGCTCAGCCACAGTTTCTACATGCCCGAACATCATAGTTGCAGAAGTGGGCAGGTTGATTTGATGAGCTACGCGCATTACCTCTAACCATTCTTCTGTGCTGCATTTTGCGGGCGAAACAAATTTCCTTACCCTGTCAACCAGAATCTCAGCACCTGCTCCTGGCAAAGAATCCATTCCGGCTTCCTGTAAGCTTAACAATGCTTCACGATAGGAGATACCGGATAACCTTGATATATGAACCACTTCGGGCGGCCCAAGAGTATGTAATTTAATGCCGGGGAACTCCCTTTTTAAAGATGAAAAAAGATCTGCATAGAACTCAAGTCCGAGTTTTGGATGCATACCCCCCTGAAGCAGCAGCTGATCACCGCCAATTTGCTTCATTTCATGGATTTTCTGTCTGTATTCATCCAGATTGGTGATATATCCATCTTCTGCAGAGCTTTTGCGACAGAAGTTACAGAATTTGCAAAATGAAAAACAAATGTTTGTGATGTTTACATTTCTATCAATAATCCATCCCACCTTTTTATCAGGATGAATCTGCATTCTTAAGTGATGCGCCGCTTCAATCAACTCATTGAGTGGGGCATTCTCGTACAGGAATAGGCCTTCACTGAAATTCAGTTTCTCCCCGTTCCGGGCTTTCTCTAAAAGAGGTGTTGTTTTCATGCACTTTTCTAATCAACATGCAAAAGTACATTGTTTGAGATAAGGATCAAGAACAAACAGATGGAGACAGTGATTTTACCAACATATTGCTCCCTATTTTTTAGTATTTTTACCAGCTTGAATATTAATAAAAATGGGTGATGGAGTTAGTTAATATAAAGGACATAAAGTCAAACCCGGTCAGAGTTATTCTGGCTGATTCACAAACGGAGTTGAGTGTTTTTAATCTGAAGGCCGGACAGACGGATTATCTGGAAGGGATTATTGGTAGCCAGAAATCTCCGGGAGCTATTCGTGTTTGTCCGGTTAATTTATATCCGGATTGGTTGATTTTTGTATTTCCTGATCCTGAAAAAAAAGGGGCCAGCCTCGCAGAATCTTATCGTCAGGATGGAGTAGAGATACAAAAATGGGTCAATGCCAATCGTTTGGCTGAAATCATTCTGGAAGATCATACGCAGTTACCAGACCGGCTTTTTAATACTGCGGAGGGAATTATCCTGAGTAATTATCAGTTTTTACCATATTTTTCAGAAGTTGATAAAAAGCGGAATCCTTTATCCAGAATGGCTGTTGAAACCGATCAGCAAGAGCGCTTAAAGGAGTTAGAGGTTTTTGCTGATGCAGTTTACAAAACCAGAGACCTGGTAAATGAGCCTCTTTCTTCTCTCAATACGGTCAAATTTGCTGAGGAAATTGAGAAAATGGCTTTTAAGCTTGGTATAGGGGTGGAAATCATGGATAAAGATCAAATTGAGGACTTAAAGATGGGCGGATTATTATCTGTAAATCTTGGTAGTATTGATCCTCCAAGGTTCTGTATTCTCGATCACAATCCTGAAAATCCAGTTAACGAAAAACCTCTTGTTTTGGTTGGGAAAGGGATTGTTTATGATACTGGAGGGTTAAGCCTGAAGCCCACTGCGAATTCTATGGATCATATGAAATCTGACATGGCAGGAGCAGCTGCTGTTACAGGAGTGATGTATGCTCTGGCAGCTCTTAACTGGCCAGTCAGGGTAGTTGCATTGATTCCAATTACTGATAATCGCCCGGATGGAAATGCTTACGTTCCGGGAGATGTAATCAGGATGCATAATGGTCTTTTTGTGGAGGTTCTTAATACGGATGCTGAAGGCAGAATGATACTGGCTGATGCTCTGAGCTATGCTAAGAAATATGAGCCGGAACTTGTGATTGATATGGCTACCCTAACAGGTTCGGCAGTTATGGCAGTGGGCTCGATAGGAACAGTTGTTATGGGAACAGCCAGTGAGAAAATTATGACAACACTCAGGGAGTCAGGAAATGAGACCTTTGAAAGAGTTGTTGAGCTTCCATTATGGGAAGAATATGGTAAGTTGATAGAGTCGGAAATTGCTGACTTGAAAAATATTGGAGGAAGAGATGCAGGAGCCATTACAGCTGGAAAATTTTTACAAAAATTTGTAGATTATCCATGGATTCATATGGATATTGCCGGTCCTTCTTTCCTCTTCACAAAAGAAGGTTATAGGGGAGTTGGAGGTACAGGAACCGGAGTGAGACTGGTTCTGGAATTCATTAAAAGACAGTATTTGTAGGCCAAAAAAATTAGCTATGCAGAAAAATAAAATCAGGGTAGGAATATCTCAGGGAGATATCAACGGGGTTTCATACGAAGTGATAATTAAAACATTGAGTGATTCGAGAATCATGGACTTCTGTACTCCTATTGTGTACGGATCACCAAAAGTGCTTGCCTATCATCGCAAAGCAATAAATGTGGCTAACTTTAGTCTGACCGGAATTGTTGAGGCCAGAGAAGCTACCTTAAACAAGGGATACATCATAAATTGTCATGATGATAATATTCGTGTCGAATTAGGGAAGCCCACTCCTTATTGTGGTGAAGCTGCCTACCAGGCACTTGAGATTGCTGTGAAAGACCTCAGTGAACACCAGATTGATGTTTTAGTTACCGCACCTATCAATAAGCATACAATCCAGCAAAAAGATTTTAAGTTTCCTGGCCATACTGAATATTTGCAGGATCGGTTTGATGCCGAAGAATCCCTGATGCTTATGGTTGGACCCGATATCAGGATTGGAGTGGTTACGGGTCATATTGCCATTGCAGATGTCTCAGCTGCCCTGACTCAGGAACTAATTCTCCGGAAGCTCAGACTAATGGATGGCAGCCTTAAAAATGACTTTAACATTCACAAGCCAAGAATTGCTGTACTAGGATTGAATCCTCATGCCGGTGATCAGGGACTTCTGGGTAATGAGGAGGCTGATGTCATTGTTCCAGCAATGGATAAGGCTCGTGATGAGGGGATTATGGTATTAGGGCCATATGCGGCAGACGGACTGTTTGGCAGCGGACATCATACCAGGTTTGACGGAATACTGGCAATGTATCATGATCAGGGCTTAGCGCCTTTTAAAGCACTGTCTTTTGACCAGGGAGTCAATTTTACAGCTGGCTTACCAGTAATCAGAACATCACCGGTTCATGGTACTGCTTATGAGATTGCCGGACAAGGAGTAGCTAATCCTGCTTCTTTCAGGGAGGCCTTGTACCTTGCCTGCGATATCTATAAAACCCGAAAAATGAATAAGGATCTCAACAAGAATGCAATGGTAACAAATGCGAAAAAACCAATCAGATAATGGCAGTTTATGAGTTTATTCAGGGATCTGTGGCAAGCCTGTCTCCTACAGCTGCCATCATAGAACAGGGCGGAATAGGATACTGTATCCAGATTTCTTTGCATAGCTATTCTCAAATAAGGGAAATGAAATCTGTTCAGCTCCTTATCCACGAAATTATACGAGAGGATACGCACGATTTATATGGATTCTTTACAAGTTCTGAAAGAGAATTATTCAGGCAGCTAATTTCGGTTTCCGGCGTTGGAGCCAATACCTCAAGAATGATGCTTTCATCTCTTTCTCCTGAAGAAATAAGTCAGGCTATTATGAGAGATGATGTCATTCTCCTGAAAACAATAAAGGGAATTGGTGCCAAAACAGCTCAGCGTATAATTATTGACCTGAGAGATAAGCTTGGTCAGATGGAAGAAAGTCTTCAGTTTTTGCATGGATCAGACAATACTGCACGTGACGAAGCGTTATCTGCTTTGACAATGCTAGGATTTGGAAAGTCGATTACTGGCAAGGTTTTAGACAAGCTCCTGTCCGGAAAAGGAGATTGGGAGGTGGAAGAGCTTATAAAAGCAGCTTTGAAGAAATTATAAATACAGCTTCCGGAAGACTATATGAAGCAAAAGAATAGCTTATACTTCGCATATCATTTTTCAGCATTGCTGATGTTCTTTTTTGTAGCAATCGGAGCCCTGAACACAATCAGTGCACAAACAATTACAAAGCAGGATTCAATCATCGATTTGAAATTTCCTTTCAGAGATGCTAAAGGCACTCCCTTTGGTAAAACAATGTCAGGCTCTCCATTGTATCTCAGAATGCCCGCAAACATCGAACAAAGAGTTGAGTTTGACCCTGAAACAAATGAATATATATTCAGCCATCAGGCAGGAACACTGAACTACCGGAATTCGTATTATATGAATTTTGATGACTATCGTAAGTATGATTTTCAAAAGTCCTTGCATGATTATTGGTTTACACGGGTGAGAGGAGAAAGCTTTGAGTCTCAGTCTTCTCTGATTCCCAAGCTCTATGTGGGTGGCGAAGTGTTTGATCGGGTTTTTGGATCTAATACCATTAATATCAGACCTCAGGGATCTGCTGAACTCATTTTCGGATTGCAAATTAATAATACAGAAAATTATAACCTTCCGGAGAAAGTCAGGCGGAATACCACCTTTGACTTTGATAACCGGATTCAAATGAATGTAACTGGTCAAATTGGTGACAAGCTTGAGCTGGGGATTACTTACAATACTGAAGCAACCTTTGACTTTAATAATAAAACCCGCATTGCCTATACAGGAAAGGATGATGAGATTATAAAAAAGATTGAAGCCGGAAATGTAAACCTCCCTCTGTCTGGATCCCTGATTACTGGAAGCCAAAGTCTTTTCGGAATAAAAACGGAATTGCAATTTGGCCGACTCACTATGACCACTGTGTTTTCTCAACAGGAAGGACAGAGCAAAACCATTGAGGTTGAAGGAGGTGGGGTAACCAATGAATTCGAAATCCATGCCGATGGATACGAGGCTAATAAGCACTTCTTTTTAGCACATTATTTCAGGGATATGTATGACGAGGCCCTCAAAAGCCTCCCTGTGATTAATTCTGGGATAACGGTGACGAAAGCAGAAGTGTGGGTGACCAACAAATCAAATAAATTTGAACAAGCCAGAAATGTAGTCGCCTTTCTTGACCTTGCTGAAGGAATTCTGGGAGGTGATACCAATATTTATAATACCAATTTTGTTCACTACAATGCCCCTGGTCGTTATCCAAGCAATGATCTTAACGATCTGTACCAAAATATTCTGGATAATTATTCCGGGATTCGGGATGTTAGTCAGGTAACTAGTGTCCTGGGCCCCCTGGTTGCTCAGGGATTTGATGGCGGACAAGATTATGAGAAGATTGAGAATGCCAGAAAACTGACTACTTCTGAATATCAGCTAAACAATAAACTGGGATATATTTCTCTTAACCAGGCTTTAAACTCTGATGAAATTCTTGCAGTGGCTTTTGAATTTACTATCGGCGGAAATGTTTTCAGGGTTGGAGAATTTTCAAACGAGGTGAACCTGGATGAGGCTTCAACTGCACCCTCACTGATCCTGAAGTTATTGAAGGGAACCAATCTGGCTCCCGGAGTACCATCCTGGGATCTGATGATGAAGAATATATATTACATGGGAGCCAGCCGGATAAATCAAGAAGACTTTTTCCTGGATGTTTTGTATCAGAATGATAAAACCGGAACAGCTATCAACTATATTCCCGGAGGAGCAATTGAAGGAGAAATACTGTTGACAGTAATGAACCTTGATAATCTAAATTTTCAACTTGATCCTCAGCCTGATGGAGTTTTTGACTTTATTGATAAGATAACAATTGATGCTTCAAAAGGGCGAATTATTTTTCCGGTTCTGGAGCCTTTTGGTAAGTACTTGCGAAATAAAATTGTTGGTGGGAATCCCGAATTTGAGCAGCTTGCTGATGATTTTGTTTTTGAAGAACTATATTCTGAAACACAAAGTCATGCCAGACAGCTTGCTGAAAAGAATAAGTTCTTACTGAGTGGTCGTTATCGTTCAGCCTCTAGTTCTGAAATACGACTGAATGCCATGAATATCCCGCAGGGCTCTGTAGTTGTTACAGCTGGAGGAATGCAACTGGTGGAAAATCAGGACTATACAGTCGATTACACTATGGGTACGGTTAAAATCATTAATCAATCTTTGGTAGAATCAGGTACGCCAATCAGTATATCTCTTGAGAACAATGCTATGTTCAGTATTCAATCAAAAACCATGATTGGAACCCATCTTGACTATCGTCTGAGTAAAGATTTTAATGTTGGAGGAACTATTCTTCACCTGAAAGAAAGGCCCCTCACTACAAAAGTTAATATTGGAGACGAACCTATTTCCAATACTATATGGGGAATGAATACTAATTACCGGAAGGGTGATGTTCCATGGCTCACCAAAGCGGTTGATTTTCTTCCCTTCATTGAAACAAAAGAGAGATCATCTCTTACCTTCAGTGGAGAGTTTGCTCAGTTGGTTCCTGGGCACTCCAGAGTGATTAATGAAGATGGCACCAGTGAAGGACAAGCACTGATTGATGATTTTGAAGGTAGTGAAACCAGTTATAGTGTGAAGCCAAGGCAGCAATGGGTAATAGCAAGTACTCCACAGGGGCAGCCAAATCTTTTTCCTGAAGCAGAGCTGAGCAATGACCTGGCATACGGGTTTAACCGGGCTAAATTGGCATGGTATCAGATAGATCCATTGTTTCTGAGAAATAATTCTGCAACTCCAAGTCATATTGCGAATAACGATGAAGAGCAGAACAGCCACTTTGTTCGCGAAATTAAAGAGCAGGAAATTTTCCCTTTTAAACAAAGTCCAAATAATTTTCCAACCTATTTATCAGTATTGAATCTGGCATATTACCCAATCGAAAGAGGACCTTACAATTATGATGTAAGGCCTGCCGGAAATATTTCTGCCGGTATTGATGATCAAGGATATTTGCTTAGGCCGGAAACACGATGGGCCGGGATAATGAGTAAACTGGTATCCAATGATTTTGAAGAAGCTAATATTGAATTCATTGAATTTTGGCTGATGGATCCATTCATTGAAGATTCACTGAATAATGTAGTTCGTGATGATAGAAATCCTTACTTATATTTTAACCTTGGAAATATTTCTGAAGATATTTTAAAAGACGGACGGAAGGGTTTCGAGAACGGACTCCCTACCACCGAGAATGTTTTGCTGGTTGATTCAACTGTATGGGGACGCGTACCAGCAACCCAGTCGTTTGTGCATGCATTTGATAACGTAGCGGAATCAAGGGCTTATCAGGATGTTGGTCTGGATGGTTTGAGTGATGATGATGAAAGAGCTTTCTTTAAATCGTACCTCGACTCCATTCAGCAGATTGTTAGTCCTGCTTCTCCAAACTATTCTGATATTCTTAGTGATCCATCCGGAGATAATTACCATTACTATCGTGGATCAGATTGGGATGAAATACAATTAGGAATACTTGATCGCTACAAACAGTTTAGTGGTTTGGAGGGCAATTCACGGTCTCCGGAGCAAACCGATGAAACATACCCAACCCAGTCAACTAACCTTCCGGATGTGGAGGATATCAACAAGGATAACACCTTGTCAGAGGCAGAATCTTATTATCAATATAAAGTAAGCCTCAGAAAGGAAGACTTTAAGATTGGTGAAAATTATATTACCGATGCGATTGTGGGGAAAAATCTTGAAGGCGACAGAGTTACCTGGTATCAGTTTAAAATCCCAATTTATGAGCCGGATCAAGTCGTTGGAAGCATACAGGACTTTAACTCTATTCGGTTTATGCGTATTTTCCTCAAAGGCTTGTCAAATGAAACAGTGCTGAGGTTTGCTACCCTCGACCTCGTTCGTGGAGAGTGGAGGAAATACAACCTAAGCCTCATGGAGGGAACTGAACACTTATCTCCTCCTGAATATACCCGTGGAAAGTTTGAAGTTTCTGCAGTAAACATTGAAGAAAATGGAAATCGCTATCCTGTTAATTATGTGTTGCCAAATGGATTGACCCGAACAACCGATCCTACTAATCCTCATATGACCAAGCAGAATGAGCAGTCTATTTCATTGAAGTTAATTGATCTTGAGGATGGAGATGCTCGGGCAGCCTATAAAAATGTTCGTATGGATATGCGTCAGTATCGTAAATTGAGAATGCATGTTCATGCTGAGGCCTTAGATGAAAATGAACTGTTTGATGGTGATCTGAGAGCTTATATACGAATAGGATCTGATTATACGCAGAACTATTACGAATATGAAGTGCCCTTGACACTTACACCGCATCTGCGACCACCTTCAAGGTATGACATGGCTCTCACACTGGATCGTGAATCGGTTTGGCCCGAATCTAATGCAATAGATATAATCCTGGATGTATTACAACAAGCTAAGCAGGAAAGAAATGATTTGATGAGGATGGCAAATTCATCCATATCATTAACATCTTCGTATTTCTTTAATGATGGTCAGAATCGAATCACAATTAAGGGAAATCCAAGTCTGAGTAATATCAGAACAATAATGATCGGAGTGAGAAACCCGAGTCAGCATGAGAATGATAACCCCGACGATGGCCTGTCAAAATCTGGTATGATCTGGATGAATGAACTCCGCCTTACTGATTTTAATGAAGATGGTGGGTGGGCTGCAAATGCCAGATTTACAGCAGTTCTTGCAGATTTTGGTCGAATTTCGATGTCTGGTGGTACCAGTAATCCCGGGTTTGGAAGTATTGACAGGAAGGTTCAGG
>JAYEFL010000222.1:0-2584 GCA_034658635.1 Bacteroidota bacterium
TTATTCGAGAGAATTTGTTTTCTCAGATCCTCTTCCAGGGTTTTCCAATTTTCAGGTGTATAACCAGCTTTCGAAAGCCATTGTGACTTATCATTTCGTTTTTTGAAAACCAATAGATAATTTGTCAGTTTTTCTGCTGCGATTACTGAGTTTTGGGGAAGTATCATATTGATTTTCGAATCTTTTATTTAATTGTATTAGAATTATTCTACATTTCATACAGAAAAGGTCTCATATTTCTTTAACAGAAGCAATTGGATCTACTTCAAAACTTCGGAGAGTATCCCGACGATTTTTTATATTCACATGAGAATTTTTTGAGAGAAGAACCAAGCTTGTATTGATTGGGTACGGTCCAGATAAAACTGTAGAAATATTGTAACTATTCAGCAAACGCCGTGTCAAAGATATGGTATTTCAAGAAACGCACAAATCCATCCTTGGAGCTCCTGAAGCCATCCCTGGCTTCAAAGGTTCTTGAAATGCCATACCTTTGACACTTAGATGATATCTTGCTGAATAGTTACATCTCTTTTAGAAAAAGAGTTTACGAACGAAATTTGTAATTATTGGGATACTATCCGAAGCTTTTAATAGCAAAAATTCGTATCAGCTCAATAATCAATGGTTGAGCATATAAGGCCCACCATTAAAAGGACGAACATTCAGCGACAAATAAATCGAATTGTTCGTTGATCTTATATCACAGCTGCAAGCCAATCAAGTGAGAATTGAAAAAAGAAGTAAACTCCCGCTGACGTTCGGAGCAGGTGGTGGTGAAGAGTATATTTTAGGAACTACGGGAGTTTTTCTAGCAGGAAGATGCCCAGGATGTTCCCAATTGGGCGATTTGAGCACGTTCTTTAATGACAGCTGACAATGAGGGCATGATGTAGCTTCCTGAAATACGATCATTGATGTATTGGTAAAAATTGATTCTCAGTTTTTTTGCTGTCGCGGCTAAAGTCATAAAGGTATCCCAGGCTTGTACCCCATCAGCGGTTCTTGGACCAAAACTGACATCACGTTTGCGAACTCTTGTTCTCGCGCCGAGTTCCGAGGAATTATTATGTAATGGAATTTCGGGATGATCAAGCACTATCAACAACGCGGATTTCTTCTCCTTGGTTTTGCTGATCCGTTCATCCAAAGCATCATAACCGGTCACTGTCGAAAAGAGTTCATCGAACTTCTTTTCCAGAATCACTTTGGCTTTTAAGGTAGGGTCTTTTTTATATTCCAAAAGCATATCGTAGA
The DNA here is from genome assembly GCA_034658635.1 of Bacteroidota bacterium. Taxonomy (GTDB): domain Bacteria; phylum Bacteroidota; class Bacteroidia; order Bacteroidales; family UBA12481; genus JABHCC01. The sequence goes on from JAYEFL010000222.1 coordinate 1,258, forward strand.
AATCCCAATACTGTGTCAAGAAAGTATCGATCAATTTTCTGTGATACAAAATGAAAGGCGTAAGTTTTTTGTAATGTCGTCCGTCATGTACCCAGCATAAGGCTAGATCTTCAGTAATAAGTTTAAACTGAGGCGCGTCGTCACAAATCAGCAGCCGTACTTGAGCAGGACGTGTCCAGGGAAACTTGGCCTGATTTTGATACGCGGCAATAGCGGCCGCGTCTAATATTCGTTTTTTTTGTAATGGTCCCAGTTTGGGAATATGTTCCGCCAGTAACTTTATAAATTTCTGTTCACTTAGTTCTTGATTTTGTGGAAAGCTCGCCAGCGGAGTTATAACTTTTTGAGACATTTTGAAAAAAGTCAGATAAGAGAATGTTTCGGAATTGATAAGAAAAACCCTTTCCTTTGAGTTTCTCAGTACATCAATCACGCTTAATCGGCTTTTATCTTCCGTAGTAAAATAGGCTGTGTAGAAGGGATTGCATATAATCTGACAATATTGATTCTGCCCGTTGACCCGAGTTCCCGTATCATCAATATTTTGCCAGGGAGTACCATTCAGACCGGCTTCATATACAGCCCTCTTTTCTTCATGGAAACGTTCCTGTTTTTTGATCAGTAGGTTCGAAACCTTTCCCGCTGATATGACAATTCCAGCATTATGTAAAAGATCCAGAATTTTTGCTTCCGATATATTCGCGTCGAAGTAAAGGGTAAGTACCAGTGCTTTGATACCAGGGCCAAATTCACCATCATAGCCTTCTGGTAATTCGGCAAGATAGGTTTTGTTCTGAGAAGCAGAATAGTATACTTTTTTGCGAAATTTTATATTGTTTGGCTTAAAAACAATGTCCTGTACCACTACCTCTTTATACCCTTTGAACTCGGCATCAGTAGGTAATATTTCAGGATCGACTTCACACTTCCTTGTATCATTAATTTCTATCTTACCCAATTTGGCGTTCTTTTTTCTCTTCTTTTTTTTTCGCCGTTCTTTCTCGGAAGAGTAGTTGGCAGACTTTGATTTATTTTTCTTTGGCTTGATGTCTGGTTTGCCTTGCTCCCCCTTTAGGCGATTAATTTCATCTTTTAAACGCTGGACTTCTTCCTTTAAAAGATCGTTTTCTTGCTTTGAGGTTTCAACCAGATTGAGTAGTATTCTGATCGTTTGACGAGCGCCTTCTAGGTCTTGGATTGATGTTGGATCAATACCTTTCAGCATGGGCGCTCCTTGGAACATAGGGGATGATGAGACGTCAGACTCAGCTCTTGTTTGAAGTTTCTACTCAAAGGATAAACATAGACGTCCTTGATAGAAAGTACG
>JAYEFL010000223.1:0-2576 GCA_034658635.1 Bacteroidota bacterium
CCTGGGTAACCCTTCCATTTGTGAAAGACGGGGAATCTGAATTTCTTGAAGCAGGTGACCTTGTTTATGCGGGTATAAGATATAATAACTACCACGACGATATGTGGGACCGCAGGAATAAGAATATTGGAGTTGGGGTCGACATGTCGGTTCCCCTGAATGACCCTGTTGCAATTGGCTGGGATAACGGAGATTGGTTTACCGGCGTTTATGTCACAAAGAGAAATCCTATGATTCGTTTGAATCTGAATGACCATAACAACCTGATTGATGGTGTAGATCTGAATAATAATCTGAGCTCGCTTTCTCAAAACTACCCAAATCCTTTCCGGAATAGTACGGAAATCAGTTATCAGATAAACTCAGCGGAGGAAGTTGTTATTGAAATTACCGATATCACCGGTCGTATAGTCATGACCATTGAAGAAGGACAAAAACCGGCCGGAGAACATGTTTATCAGCTACTAACAGATCAGCTTGATTCTGGTATTTATTTCTACACATTGAAAGCCGGAAACTTCACGAAAACAATGCGTATGATTATATCAGATTAGCAATAAATTTGTAGTGAAAGTATTACTGGTGTCTCCCTGTCACCGGTTCCCGATTATTATCTATTAAAGACTATGCCTCTGTTAATATTCAGATTTCGCGTGGACTTTTCTGAATCGCCAGGGTCTGTTTCTGGATGCCAGCATGTTCACAATCTGCGGATATCATTTCAGGAAAGTTTACGGATTAACCTAGTTAATTAGTGCCTGCACGAAAACCTTCAATTAATTGATTTGCAGCGGTTTATTGTTGATGACTTGTTTGAATCTATTGGGTTTTTCTTTGGCATTTTAACTGAAAATGCAGATATTCAATGCATTAAGCAAATGAGATTCGCGTATTTCGGCTATGACATCAAACAAGTTTCAATTATGAGAAAAAGGTTCGAACAACAAATGACTATCGGAGGGCTTCCAATCGGTGAGACAAAAATTACAACCAAGAAACGCAGCGGAGCTTTTCCCGGGTTGTGTGCTGCTCTAAAAGAGATATTTATTGCACCGAAATGGAATGAAAAAGTATTTGAGATCCTGGAAGCTAAGGTTATGGGAGGCAAGAAGCGTACTGGCCGTCCCGGCATGGATCTATGGCAGATATTTGTATTGGCACAAGTGCGCTTGCTTCATAATACCAGCTATGATGATCTTCATCACATTGCCAATTATGATCATCTGATCCGCCAGATCATGGGTGTCGAGAAGGGTTTTGGGTATGAGCGGTATGAGTTTGAATACCAGACTATTGTTGATAATGTATCGCTTCTTGATGATGAGACTGTACGGGAGTTGAATCAGGTGATCCTGGAGTTCGGGCATGAGGTGTTTAAAAAAAAAGAGGAGGAAGCATTGCGCTTAAAGACAGATAGTTTTGTGGTAGAAAGCAATGTGCATTTTCCCGCGGATTACAACCTGTTGTGGGACAGTGCCCGCAAATGTCTTGATATAGTGGGTAAGTTCCAGAAGAAGTATCCCTGGCTTCCCAGATGGAGGAAGAAGAGCGATTGGTACCGTCAGCTAAAAAACTCGATGAGAGCAGTGGGCAAAGCTTCTTCATCGGGAGGCAAAGGCAAAGAACAAAGGGTAAAGCAAGCTGTACGCCATTATCTGTTAAAAGCACGGACACTGCAGGATAAACTGAAGAACTCAAAACTTCCTATAATGGATGAGATGGATGCGTTGCTCCTCCTAAATCTGTTCCGGTATATGAAATTTTTGGACAAGTTCATCGACGTACTTGATCGCAGGATTTTGCAAGGAGAGCAAATTCCTCATAAGGAGAAGATCTTTTCGATTTTCGAGGAATATACCGAATGGATCCAAAAGGGCAAACTGAGCCCAAGCGTGGAATTGGGTAAAATGTTGGCCATTACTACGGATCAGTACAACCTAATTGTAGATTACAGGGTCATGGAGAACCAGTCCGATTCTGAAATGGTACAGCCCATCGCAGAAGAGTTGGCTTCCAGATATAATATCAGAAGCTGGAGTTTTGATAAAGGTTACTGGCATAAGGATAATAAGGCCCTTTTAGCAGAGTATGTCGAGCAAGTAATCATGCCCAAGAAAGGGAAGTGCAATAAGCAGGAGAAGGCCGAGGAAGGTCATCGGAGTTTTAAACTGTTGAGAAATAAGCACAGTGCAGTAGAGTCAAACATCAACGAACTGGAACATAGGGGACTGGATCGGTGTCCAGACCGGGGTTATGATCATTTCAAGCGTTATGTGGGTTTACCTGCAGCGGCATAACAGCCGTACCGAAATATATGTGCATATTTCTATCCAACATGGGAAAGGTATGCCCAGGCGAGTGAAATTATGACCATAATTGATGATGCTGGTATAAAATGAACCAGGATCCGGGATAAAAATCAAGAAAATGAGAGTTTTCTGTCAGACACTAAATACAAGCATACTCCCCCTCACAAGTATCAGTATTGCTCCTTTTGGGGCTAGTTTCGATCCATGCTTCAGACCTTCCTCCGTGATAGCAAACTCTGATTTTGCCAGCCATATATCTTTCATTGA
>JAYEFL010000224.1:0-2569 GCA_034658635.1 Bacteroidota bacterium
TTTTGATTATCTGGAGCAGCTTGAAAAAAAGAAGAAATAAAAAACCAGTATAATGAGTATCTATTTTCATGAGGAGGATCGGAAAATACCGGCTATTGAACAGAAAAAAATTATTAAATCAGTGGAAGTATTTTGTTCCAATTTCAACAAGAAGCCCGGAGATATCAATTTTATTTATTGCAGTGATGAGTATTTATTGGAAATGAACAAGAACTATTTGGCTCATGATTATTTTACTGATGTAATTACATTTAACTATTGTGAGGAAAATTTTGTGTCGGGAGATATATTTATGAGTCGCGACAGAATAGAAGATAATTCTAAAAAATTGAAAGTAGAAGCGGAAGAAGAATTTGTTCGTGTATGTGCACATGGTTTACTTCATCTCCTGGGCCTGAAAGATGACTTAGATGTGGAAAAAGAAATCATGCGCAGGAAAGAGGAGGAATTTATTAAAATCACCAGGTATTTTTGAGCACAGTGCTGTTTTTAGAGGTTTTTAGCCCTTTTGAGGGCTTTTTTTGTTTGAACATAATCGTCTATTGAGGATAATGAGATAGCATGAAATACGGGGCCCAATGTAATTGTCAGGTAATCAGCAAGATTGTTAAATATGCACCTTGGATCCTTTGTCGGAATACCCGGGATGAACACATTATTTGTAATTTTGTAGGGATAGGTTGAAAGGGAACAGGAAGTGGCGAGCGGTGAATTGCACGATAATTCGAAAAGGTTCCCGTAGCCCGGGGTCTTGTGCCCTGGGATGATGACGACGAAGAAATATTGTACCTGGGCCCTTTGTGTCGTGGGATAAAAGCATGAAGTGATGACAAAAAATTATGATGTAATTGTAGTTGGTGCCGGCCATGCCGGGAGTGAAGCTGCAGCAGCAGCAGCAAACCTGGGATCTTCTGTGTTGCTAATTACAATGGATATGAACAAAATTGCTCAGATGTCGTGCAATCCTGCAATGGGAGGTATTGCAAAAGGGCAAATAGTTAAAGAAATAGATGCACTCGGAGGGTATAGTGGTATTGTTACTGACAGAAGTATGATACAGTTCCGCATGCTGAATAAATCGAAAGGTCCGGCTATGTGGAGTCCTCGTGCACAGTGCGACAGGATGATTTTCAGCTTAGAGTGGCGCTCTGTTTTAGAAAACATTGCAAACGTAGATCTTTGGCAAGACACTGTAAATGAATTAATTATAGAGGAGGGGAAGAGGGTTGCCGGAGTGCAAACCCTTTTAGGAATTAAGTTTTATGCTAAAACAGTTATTCTTACAAATGGGACATTCCTGAACGGATTGATGCATATTGGTCAGGTTAAAATTCTTGGAGGAAGAGCAGCTGAACCCAGAGTAGTGGGTTTAAGTGATCAAATATTGAATCTTGGTTTCACTACAGGCAGAATGAAAACCGGTACTCCTCCGCGGCTCGATGGAAGAACAATTGATTTTGAGAAATTGGTTGAACAGCCTGGAGATGAGGAAATAATACCCTTTTCTTACCTGAATGAGGAGGTAAATATGAAGAAATCTCTTCCATGTTATATTGCCCATACTTCCCCTGAGGTTCATGATATTTTACGTACAGGTTTTGATGATTCTCCAATGTTTGATGGAACCATAACCAGTATTGGGCCAAGGTATTGTCCTAGTATTGAGTCGAAATTGATCACATTTGCCGACAAGCAACAACATCAATTGTTTGTAGAGCCTGAGGGGATTGATACTGTAGAATATTATGTAAATGGGTTTTCCAGCAGTCTTGATTGGGAAGTGCAACTTAGAGCTTTGCGAAAGATTAATGGTTTTGAAAATGTTATGATGTTCAGACCGGGATACGCAATTGAATATGATTATTTCGATCCTATGCAACTTAAGCTAACTATGGAAACCAGGATCATAGAGAACCTTTATTTTGCCGGTCAGATTAACGGGACTACAGGTTATGAGGAAGCAGGAGCTCAGGGACTCATTGCAGGAATTAATGCTCATTTGAAAATCAGAGGTAAAGACGAGTTTAAACTGAGGAGAGATGAAGCATATATTGGCGTTTTGTTAGATGATCTTGTTACGAAGGGAGTGGATGAGCCATATCGAATGTTCACCTCTCGTGCTGAGTACAGGATACTGCTACGACAAGATAATGCAGATAGCAGACTAACACCTTTAAGTCGTGATATCGGACTTGCAGAGGATGAAAGAATGAGGGTGCTTGATAGTAAAATAAGATCAAAAAAGAACTTGCTGGATTTCTTTAAAACAAGATCAGTTGCCCCTGATGAACTTAATAGTATGCTTAGTGATTTAGACACGAATAAAATTAAGCAAAAAGTTAAGCTTAGAGATATTGTTTCCAGACCGCAGGTTAATATTGATGATCTAAAGGGAGTACTTCCAGATCTGAAAGAGAATATTGATGCGATAGAAATACGGAAGAGAGAGGTTGTTGAGTCGGTGGAAATTGAAATAAAGTATAGTGGATATATCGATAGAGAAAGAGTAATTGCGGAAAAGATATCTCGATTGGAGTATTTGAAAATCCCGGATTGGATTGATTATAGT
>JAYEFL010000225.1:0-11034 GCA_034658635.1 Bacteroidota bacterium
AGGTGCTGCAGGAATCGCTGAAATGCTGGTTCAAAGTCGTTCAGAGCAGATTATTCTTCTACCAGCTCTTCCTAAGGCTTGGAAAACAGGACATATCAAAGGAATCAAAGCACATGGAAATATTGAAATTGGAATGAGTTGGGAAGACGAAAAACTAACTAAAGCTATTTTCAGCTCTCCAATCTCCCAAAAATTATCCGTATCTTATGGAGGCAAAACCTATGAAATTCATGTAGTTGCCAACAAAACTGTTGAACTGAACCTTTAGTACTTTCAAACCATGGTTAATGCCCTTACAAATTACGTCAAATTCCAGAAAATCAAATTGATTGAAAGCGTCAAGGGCACCGTTAATATCGAAGAAGAGGCCATTCATGATTTTCGGTTAACCATCAATAAAACCAGAACCATCCTGGATTTTATTGACTACTGGTCATATGGCCAATCCTCAAAAACCGAGATCTATCGACAACTCCGTCCTATGTTTCAGAGAACCGGAAAAATTCGTGAGCTCCAAACTCATCAAACCCTGCTTCCCGAATTTACCGTAGTAACTGAATTGGATCTTGACTTTCTGGTTAAAAAGATCAACTACAAGATCATCAGGAACAAACCTTTCCTCGAAAAGGAAATGAAGAAATTTAAAAAAACGGTACCAAAAATCTATAGCAAGATTAACAGGCAGATCGCATTAACTGCTTCAGGGAAACAACGAGTCGATGCCGCAGCAAATTACCAGGTTCGACTGGAAAAGGCAGTCCAAAAACAATTATCTGAAGATCAACCTAATTTGCCTCGCATCAGGCGCTTCATAAAGCAAAAGGTCTATATTTTTGACAGCTTTCAGGAAAGTGAGTTATTAAGTTTTTACAAAGAGTTCAGAGCCGAATGGGATATCCTTGAATCCAGTATCAGGAAATGGCACGATCAAGTGATCTTTTTACAATGGCTTGTCAAAGGCCTTAAATGGAAGCGTCTCGATGATGAGCAATACAAAACTATGATGAAACTGATTGCCCATCTCAGGTCCTCTACTAAACGAATGGAGAAGCAACTGATCCAATCTATCCCCCGGGTATCCTTTAGCTAAAATACAATATCATGCACAAGAAAGTATTTCTAATAGCAGGTGCTATAATCCTTTTTAGCAGCCTGCAAATTCAGGCGCAAGGTACGCGCGCTGATTACGACAGGGCAGATTCAATACGAAAGCTATACAGTGACAAAACCTATTATGATAAGGTTAATGTCAACTGGATAGACAGTTCTAACCAGATGTGGTATTCAGTCAATACTCCGAAAGGAACAGAATATTTTCTGGTTAATGCCGAGAAAGGGAGTCATAACCCGGCCTTCAACCAGGAAAAACTCGCAGCAAGCCTGAGTGATATTCTAAAACATGAAATAGAGCCCTACAAATTACCTATCAGGAGCCTGGAGTTTATCGAAGATGGCAAAATCATCTCATTTTTTGCGGAGAAAAAGACAATCCAATGCGATCTGAAAAAATATAAGATCAGGAAAGTTGAAGATCTTCCAGAAAGAAAGCAAAACAGGGGTTACTGGGGTCAAAGTCGCAATGAACTGGATAACGATCCCATGGTTTCACCTGATAATGTTTGGGAAGCTTTTATTCAGAATTACAATGTGTACCTCAGGAATCGCGATAGCCGGAAAGAATACAGACTTTCCTGGGATGGATCTGAAGGTGAGTATTATTCAAGCTACATGTATTGGTCGCCCGACTCTAAAAAGCTCCTTGCCAATAAATTCACACCTGGCTATACACGAAAAGTTCATTATATCGAATCTTCTCCAAAAGATCAGAAGCAACCTAAACACAGCGAGATTCAATACACTAAGCCAGGAGATAAGCTGGCTCATCTGAAACCTACACTATTTCTGATCGATGAAAAAAAGCAGATAAATGTTTCTGATGAACTATACCCTGATCAATTTAGCCTGGGTCGGTTCAATTGGCGAGATGACAGTCGTGCAGTTAGTTTTGAATACAACCAGCGAGGTCACCAGTTATACAGGGTGATCGAACTGGACGCCACGACAGGAACGCTAAGGATCCTGGTCAACGAGGCCTGTGAAACATTCTTTCATTACAGTGGAAAACGCTTCCGGCATGACCTTGATGATGGGAAAGAGATTATCTGGGCATCGGAAAGAGATGGTTGGAATCACCTGTACCTGATTAATGGTGAAACCGGAAAAGTAAAATTGCAGATAACCAAAGGTGACTGGCTGGTCAGGAATGTAGTTTATGTAGATGAAGATCAGGAATACATACTCTTTGAGGCCAGTGGCCGTGAGCCAGGCGATCCCTATCTGACTCATCTTTACCGCATTAACCTGGATGGGGCCAGACTTACACACCTGACCCCTACAGATGGAAATCACAAGGTGAAACTCTCAGAGGATAAACAATATTTTGTGGATACATGGTCGAAGGTGAATAAAGCCCCGGAATCTGTATTGCGAAAAACTTCAGATGGATCAGTAGTTCTTCAACTGGGAAAAACGGATATGACCAAACTACTTGAGAAAGGATGGAAACCGCCGGAAATATTCACAGCAAAAGGTCGGGATGATCAAACCGATATCTGGGGTATTATTGTTCGTCCATCGAATTTTGATCCCTCAAAAAATTATCCTGTAATAGAATACATCTATGCTGGTCCGCATAGTTCATTCGTACCAAAATCTTTCCGTGCTTATCAAGGCATGCAAGCATTGGCTGAGCTGGGATTCATATTGGTTCAATGTGATGGCATGGGCACTTCAAATCGCTCAAAAGCCTTTCATGATATTTGCTGGCAAAACCTTGGTGATGCCGGATTCCCCGATCGGATAAAATGGATTACGGCCGCAGCTGAAAAATACCCATACATGGATATTAGTAAGGTAGGTATTTACGGAACTTCAGCTGGTGGCCAAAGTTCAGCAGGAGCTGTACTTTTTCATCCTGAATTCTATAAAGTAGCAGTTAGTTCCTGTGGATGTCATGATAACAGGATGGATAAGATCTGGTGGAACGAGCAATGGATGGGCTACCCAATTGGTCCCCACTATGCCGCATCTTCCAACGTTGATAATGCACACCTGCTTCAGGGAAAGTTGATGCTCATAGTCGGAGAAATGGATAACAATGTGGATCCGGCCTCAACATATCAGGTAGTGGATGCCCTGATCAAAGCAGAAAAAGATTTTGATCTGATCGTTGTTCCGGGCATGGGGCACTCAGGCGGAGGTAAATTCGGAGAGCATAAAAGAAGAGATTTCTTTGTCAAAAATCTACTTGATATTGATCCACCAGATTGGGCCAAAGAGAAATCAAAATAGGCAATTTGCATAATTTTCAATAACTTAGGGGGAAATAACTACGCCTCCCATGAAGAATCTTATTCGAATCAAGCATTTGAAAATGGCTGTTGCGCTAGTCGTAACAGGCTTCATTTTCACAGCTGGCCTTTGGGCCAAAGATGTACCCCCGGAGAAAGCAGCAATAGTTGCTAAAAACTTCATAGACCAATCATTCACAACAGACAGCCTTATCCCTGGCATTCCAAGCGATGTTTATCTGCACCACACCAGAATTAGTCCATCACCAGACCTTTCAGCTCAAACTCAAGACTTGAAAAGCTATTACGTTTTTGAATTTGAAGGAAAACCGGGATTCATTATTGTTTCAGCCGATGATAGAGCTTACCCAATACTTGGATTCTCAACTCAGTCAGGTTTTGACCCAAAACAGACTAATCCGGCGCTGAGAAAATGGCTGGATAATTATCACACCCAAATTATACAGATCATTACACAAAAAATCCCGGCAACTGCAGAAATTTATCAAACCTGGTCAGCACTGGAAAATGGAACTCCGCTTAAAAGTATAGAAGCTTCAAGCTCTGTTAACCCTCTTATTCAAACACGATGGGATCAATCACCTCACATAAATGATAAATGCCCATACGATTCCTATTCAAATAAACGTACAGTCACCGGTTGTGTAGCCACAGCAGTTGCACAAATTCTTAAATACTGGAATTATCCTGAGCAGGGAACAGGGTTTCATACATATAATCACTCGGATTATGGATCCTTGTCAGCAAACTTTGGTGGGACCATGTACCAGTGGAATCAAATGCCAAATTATGTCAACTCAGCAAACAGTGCTGTGGCTACTTTACTTTTTCACGTTGGTGTCAGTGTTGAAATGGATTATGGTGTAAGAAGCAGCAGTGCATCAACCTTTGAATACAGCCCGGGGCTTCATTCAGGCGAATTCGCCCTGAAAGAATATTTTGGATATAATACAGATCTTTATGGGGCTCGCCGGTCAAATTACACCGACTCGCAGTGGTCAGCACTTCTGAGAACAGAACTAGATGACGGAAGACCCATGTTGTACAGAGGGAGCGGAACAGGTGGAGGACATGCTTTCGTTTGCGATGGCTACAGCAGTTCCACATTCTTCCACTTCAATTGGGGTTGGGGAGGGTATCAGGATGGGTATTTTCACATAAATGCCCTGAACCCTGGCGAAGTTGGAACAGGAGGGGGAGATGGTGGTTTTAATGACGGGCACAGAGCTGGAATAGGAATTAAACCTCCAACAGGAGTTACTAGCTACGATCTGAGACTATACGATAATTTAACAGCTGACCCCAACCCTCTTACCTATGGTAATGCTTTCACCGTACATTTTGATATAGCAAATTATGGGGAAACCGGGTTTCGGGGAGATTTTTGTGTAGCTCTGTTTGATAAGGATATAAATTTTATAGATTTTGTTGGAACTAAAACAGATTGGAGTCTGAGCTCTAATAGTCATTATGAGCATGGGATCAATCTTGAATCTCAGGGATCCTTCTCCTTTCTGCCTGGCAGCTATACGCTCGCAGCTTTCTATCGACCCACAGGAGAAAATTGGACTCTACTCTCAAATAACGGAGATTACCAAAACCTCACTGACTTTTCAATAGAATTTGCTAATGACATCGAAGTATATGGTGGAATAACTCTCAGTACCGGAGGCACAATAACTCAGAACCAAGCATTTGATGTGCATCTGAATATTGCCAATGCAGGAGATACTGACTTCAATGGAATCGTTGATGTATCACTTTATGATTTGGAAGGAACCTTCATTGAAACAGTTGATGCATATAATGTAGAACTAGCATCAGGATATTACTTAAATAATGGTTTGGATTTTAATAGTCAGGGTATTACAGCGGATCCTGGCACTTATTTATTGGCACTACAATACAATCATAATGAACAGGGTTGGGAGCTGGCCGGGTCAAGTTATCAAACCAATCCAATTAAGGTAATTGTGAAAGTCGCACCCATCCTCGCTGATCCTTATGAAAATAATAATTCGCGGTCAGAAGCATACATCTTTCAGCCATATTTCTCAAATGACCGATATGCCTTTGACACAGAAGGTTCATCAATGCATAACAGTGAGGATTATGATTTTTATGGCTTGAACCTGCAAGGTGGATACACCTATTATGTCACTGGTAGATTGCATGACTCCTTTAGCAGCACAAACGGCAATACATATACAAATGATTGCCTGGTAAGCCTTATGCTTGATGAGTACACTTCTGATGTATACGATGATGAACTCCCAAATTTTAAAATTATTATGCATTCCAATGGAACTGCAATATTCTATGTGTCACCATATTTCGAAGGGAAGAAAGGAACTTACTTGCTGGATATTCAGGTTAGGAGAGAATACGGCACTGGCATTGATGAAATTGAACATATCCCGGAACTTAGCATTTATCCCAATCCGGCTGAAAACGAACTGAATATTAACTTGATTGATTTCAATGATCCTATTAGATGTATTGAAATCATTGATCTGCAGGGGAAAATTATGATGAGAGAAGAAAAGGACTACATAAATAATGAAAGCATACATCTTGATATTCAACACATCCCAAACGGAGTCTATACAATCAGACTGATTGGCAAAGAATTATATCAGACACAGTTTATTAAAGGGAAATAATTTGAATGCATATGAATAAAATAATGGTTCTCTTTCTTGCTGTTTTCCTCTTATCATGCAGCAGCAATAATAAAGTAGTAATCCCGGATTATATGCCAGGTCCAAAGGCTATTGTATATAAAACCAAGGCTGATTATTACGACAAAGTTCCGATCTTTCTGTCTGAGGATAAAAAGACGATTACAGGATTTCCACATCCCAAAGACCTGATGCAGGTGGGGCAACTGGCTTTACCAACTAAACTGATAAAAGGCTATTTGCTTGACAACCGCGGCGTGAACGCTAATACAGCCTTTCTGAAATACAGCTATCAGGAATATGCCGACCTGCAAACGCATCCTAATCTTGAGAAACTATATCAATCAATAATCGATAAAGATCCCATTCTGGAAATATACGATTGCGGCTTAAGGTCAGATTATGAGACAGTAGGCGAAATAAACCAATTAATTAAGAAAAGATTCAAGGGAGCAAAAAAAGTTAAATAGTGTTAAAGCAATAAGACTTGTAAGGTTTGGTCTGTGATTTGCATGAGGGTAGCTGAATTTATTATTTATTTTTGCCCCCATGAAGAGATTATTGTTTTTTTCCTCCTTTTTACTCCTTGTTTTTAGTTCTTCAGCCTTCTCTCAAATAGGTGTGGGTATTGGTTCTCATGGCCTGAATATCCGTACCAATCCTGATGCCCGAACAGGGATTATTTTAAGAACGGGATTTGGATTAACTGCTAATCCTCTTGAAACATATGTTCGTCCTGAAGCCGCCTGGATCAAACGACATCATTACAGCGAGAAAGCCAAACTTTATGCCGGACTTGGCATCAGTAGTGAAATGAGACTTAGTATGCGCTCAATGGAATTCGGATATGGACTGATGATTCCGATTGGAGTTGAACTTTTTCCGATGGACTCAAAAAAGCTATCGATTTCTTTGGAAACCGGACTGAGTTTTCTGGAAATTGGGAATACAAATGCCAACTTTGGCAATTATGGCTTACTGGAAATTACCTTTTATCTGGATCACCATCCTGATAATTAATTCACCCTACAATCCAAACAGGCTTGGCAACCACAAACTGATCTGCGGAAAATAAGTGATCAGAAGAAGGGTAATGATCATTACCAGCCAGAATGGAAGCATGGGTTTTATAACCTGACCAATACTGACCTTGCCAACGCTACACCCGATAAAAAGGAGAGAACCCACTGGAGGAGTACATAATCCTACACTAAGGTTGAGTACCATCATGATACCGAAATGTATTGGGTCAACTCCCATCTCAACAACAACGGGCAAAAATATTGGAGTAAAAATCAAAACAGCCGGGGTCATATCCATGAATACACCCACAAACAATAGCAATACGTTAATTATCAGAAGTATAACAAATTTATTCTGACTAACACTTAACATGAATTCACTCATGCTTTGTGGAATATTCTGGTAAGACATAACCCATGATAAGGCCATTGATGCTGCTACAAGAAGCAATACTATCGCAACAATTTCAATTGTTTCCAGGATAATCCTGGGCATATCTTTTATTTTAATCTCCCTATATATCATCGCCAGGCCTAATGTGTACACTACTGCAATTCCGGATGCTTCAGTAGCTGTAAAATACCCTGCAACAATTCCACCTATCACAATTACCAGCAACATCAGACTGGGAATAGCATCGAAGAAGCGTTTGATACCTTCTCTAACTCCCACACTTTCTCCAACAGTCAGATCCATCCGCCTTGCATAAAACCATGCCACTACCATCAGCGATAATCCTACAAGGATTCCGGGCATATAACCAGCGATAAATAATGCTGCAATTGAAACTCCTCCACTGGCAAGTGAATATACAATCAGGATATTACTCGGAGGAATAATTAAACCAGTGGTTGCCGAAGTAATATTAACGGCAGCACTGAAAGGTCGGGGATAATTATCCTTTTCCATAACCGGACTCATAAACCCGCCGATTGCAGATGCAGAAGCTGCGGCTGATCCGGAAATCGCGCCGAAAAGCATGTTGGCAAAAATATTGACAAACGCAAGTCCACCCGGAATCCATCCTACCATTAGCTTGGCCAGGTTGATCAAACGCTTGGCAATTCCGCCTCTGTTCATTAGCTGCCCGGCAAAAACAAAAAAGGGAATAGCAAGCAAGGGAAAGCTATCAAGTGAAGTGGCCATCCGTTGAGCCAATGTCGTAAAAGTGGCCATCGGAGCAATACCGACAAACATGGTCAGCACTGCAGCTATTCCAATACTAAATGCAACCGGAACACCAATAAGCAAAAGCACTATAAAACTGATAACCAGAACAAGAACACCAAATAATTCCATCTACTTCTGCTTTTTTGCCAGCTCAAGACCAGCCGTTGTGGTATAATATTTTGCCAAACTATTAGGCACTTCCCAAACTGGCAACTCACCGGCTTTGAGATACTTTAAAAACTGTGCTGTTACCTGCCCGAAGTGGGCTTCATGTCCTATCCTGTATTTATCCGGAATGCTTACCCTAAAACCCACCTCACTTTCTTCAAGTTGAATACCAGGGAATTTAGTTTCCAACAAAGAAAATTCATCATTCAGAACAGACATATACTCTTTGTCTGATGATTTTGGAATCAAATACAATTCAGGCTTATAATCTTCAGCAGCTCCCTGCCTGATCTCCAATTCGGCAAGGGTCCCTCTGAGAATAGAATAATGTGTATCACCTGTTCCTTCCGGAGCTTTGTATTTCCATTCCACCTTAACTCTGGCATGTATATCCTTCAACTGGTAAGTTATCTCACCATTACAATAAACCTGCAGCAAAGCATTTTCATCCAGGTCTTTATGAAGGTACTCCGGTATCTCATCCAAACGTGTAACTGTTGAAAACTCCTCTTTTGTTAGTGGAGTAGCCCATCTGTTCGCTTTAAGAATCTCAATATCCTTTTTATAGTCGATGATTACTTCAGGGTAACAGGCCCATTGAATCAAATCCACAAGGTGAGTGGTCACATCCACAATCCCGTCTCCCTCCTGGGTCACATCAAAGAACCAGGGTGGACGCTTGATTTTTTTCCCCGAGACATACTTGAAAAAGTGGTGAACACTTTCTTTTACAACCGATGGATTATCAGGGCTACCGGGCTCAATTTCACCAAAAATTTTCGGCATCAGACTGAGCTCCTTCTGTAGCACAGAAGTGATTGCAAAGCGCTCAGTCATAATGTCGTAGAGCAAAACTCCTTGTTCCTCTGCGCTTTGGTAGGCCTGCTTCAAAAGCTCAAAATCCTGTATATTAATCGCCATAGGCTTATCTGAATATACATTGATACCATTTTGAACAGCCTCCAGAATATATTCTGTTTTCTTCTCGTTATTCCCGGCAAGAACCAGAACATTCCCGGGTTTCTCCTTAAGCATCCTCGCAAAAAAATCAGGCCCACGGTAGGTTTCGCTTATCCAGCTTGTAGGATTATCTGCACGTGCATTAAATCCCTCTATCCGATTCAGGTGATCCCCAACATCCGCAGCATCAGGAGCAAAAACGAACACCTCAGTATTCACCTCCGGATACATTTCTTTCTGCACCAAAGCAGCATGAAAATGACCAGGATCCAAAGTCATAAACGTAGCAATATTAGGGGATTCCTGTTTAGTGTTAGTGCAAGACATTGCAATCAAAATTAAAAATGCAGAATGCAAAATGGAGAATGGAGAACGCAAAATGGAGAATGCAGAATATTTCATCACTAAACTAAATACTTAAAACCTATAACAAATAACTTTTCACTTCCTTGAGCCTTGAGCCTTGAGCCTTAAACATAGTCTGTCCCGTACGGAAACCTCTGCTCCCTACTTACCATCGCATTAGCCGCATCATTATTCAAAAACCTCTCCTTAACCGGATCCCAATGCAATTTGCCCGGCAACTTCATTGCGATACCGCCAAGCAAGCAAGCAGAGCAGGAGCGATGAGCCACCTCAACCGGAGCGATGGGCTGTTTGAGGGCAATCATACTATCCACCCAATTGAAATAATGGTTGCTGCTATGGTATAGGTTAATCTCATCCTTGCCGATTTTTGAGGTAAGGATTTTTGGATCAGATGCGTCCAGAGATTTTCGGTTTTTATCAAAAGTCACAGGATCACTATCGGTTACCTGATAGTTGCCACGTGTGACGAAAATCCATCCATCTGATCCCTCAAATCGCACTCCATTAGGGAATTCTCCACTCACCAGCATATTTGTTCCATTGGCGTATTTTGCTTTCATCATGAAATCACCATGCACATTCCAAAGACCACTTTTTGGAAAATCTGCTTCAGCCTCAATCTCAACCGGACCGCTATATTCTGTACCCATTCCCCAGTGGGCAATGTCGAGGTGATGTGCACCCCAACCGGTAATCATTCCTGCACCAAACTGGTCACATCTAAGCCAGCCCGGACGACTATAATCGTGCTGAGGATGAACTCTTTTCTCAGTATAATAGGCATTAGGTGTGGATCCCAGCCACATGTCGTAATTCAGGTTTTGAGGGATTGGCATTTCCATCTCCTCTTCCCCTCCGGGATCACCCGGAAGACCAATCTTTATTGTATGGATATCGCCAATACGGCCATTTCTGACCAGCTCACAAGCATACCTGAATTGCTCGGCAGACCGTTGCTGCGAACCAATCTGGAAGATCACTCCAGAACGGTGAACTGCATCACTCAGTTGCCGACCTTCCATAATAGTCAGGGAAGTAGGCTTTTGAAGGTAGATATGTTTCCCGGCAATGGCTGCTTCGATACCCGGCTGTGAATGCCAATGGTCTGGTGTGCTAATCACTACTCCGTCAATATCCTTATTCATCAGAAGTTCACGATAATCGCCATACATTTTAACATCCACTGCATTAGGCATCCCCATTTTGGCGTAATTATCCATGATGAGTTGTTTTCCATCCTTCATCCTTTTGGAATCCAAATCACAAACAGCCATGAAACGTACTTTTTCATG
>JAYEFL010000226.1:0-2566 GCA_034658635.1 Bacteroidota bacterium
CAACAACGCCAGAACATCCCACGCTGTCATCCCGACGAAAGTCGGGACCCAATGTGACAGTTGCGACGCATAATAATGCACCCAATAAAGTTGCAGTGATACCAAAAAACACACCAACCCCAACAACGCCAGAACATCCCACGGTGTCATCCCCGCGGAGGCGGGGAACTCACATGACAGTGGCATCTCCTCCGGATGCAAAAGTTGTCATCCCAACTTTTCCCTATCTAACAAACACTATAAAGTGGCAATCAGAAATAAAGGGCCTCGTCGGGCCGTGGTGCTGTCAAACTAACTCATTGATTTCAGAGGTCAGTTTACCCCATGGAATAAGTTGAACATCGTTAATGTAAGTAGATTGATCACCTGCATAAACAATTGCTTTATTGATCTTCATCCCAGTCTCATCTTTTGCAAAATTTCGCAGGTTTTTCATATAATCCTTAGTAAATGTTTGTCCGCCTTTTATTTCAAGAGCTAATATTTCATTATTTCCCTTCTCTACAATGCAGTCAATTTCAATACCATTACTTTCGCGCCAATAGTAAACTGAGGGATGCCTTCCTGAATGGCACTGGCTCTTTATAAGCTCACTAATAACCAAATTTTCAAAAAGTGATCCATATAAATAATGTGTATTGATCATTTCCGAATCTGTCAACTTAAGCAGTGAACAAGCAACGCCCGTATCGTAAAAATACAATTTGGGAGATTTTATCAGGCGTTTACTAAAGTTCCTATGATAGGGTTGGATTTGATAAATAATAAAACTTGCTTCGAGTAGTGACAACCATGCTTTTGCAGTATTTACAGCAATACCTGTATCATTAGCCAGTGATGTTAGATTTAACACTTGTCCGATCCGACCAGCACATAAGCCTAAAAACCTTGAAAAGGCATTCAGGTTTTCAATTCCTTTTAATGTTCTAACATCTCTTTGAATATATGTTTGCAAATACGACGGATAAAAGTCGATAGGCGCAATTTGCTTGTCGTAAAGCCTGGGATAAAAGCCATTCAATATCGTTTGATTAATATCCAGGTTCCTTATTGTTTCTAATTCTGTGACGTCGAATGGAAACAAATGGTTGATATTTACACGTCCTGCCAGTGTTTGTGAAATCTGATGATTCAATAAAAAACTTTGTGATCCTGATAGAATATATTGACCGCTAAGATTTCGTTCATCAGATATAACCTGTATATAACTAAATAATTCCGGTAGGTTTTGTGCTTCATCAAAGATAAGTTTAGTTCCGGCTGATTTTAAAAACCCCATCGGGTCAGAAATAATCATCTCCCTATGATCCATTCGCTCAAGATTGTAATAGGTATAATCAGGAAAAGCAGTTCTTAATAAGGTTGTTTTACCAGATTGGCGAGGACCTGTAAGGGAGACCACCGGGAATTTCCCAAGCATTTTTTGAATGTGGGATGTGAGTCTTCGAGGAATCATTATTTTATGTTATTTTGCATTTGCATTGCAAATATACATACTTTTATATCGAAAAGCAATTGAACAGCTTTGAGAAAGAACTGTCATCCCGGACTTGATCTGGGATAACAGCTCATTTTTGGAGTTTAGTGAATGACCAAAAGTGATTGTTTTGTAGGAGGGGGAGTTGGGAGTTGGTTGGGTACTTGCGCTCTCAGAAAGTGCACTCTTGCTCAGTTTCTTACAAATAAACTGCTCGTTCATAATCAATACCTCTCAATTGAATCATTGGATAAACAGAGCAGAACTTCCGATATGGATTTCGTGAAGGATTAAATTGCCCATATTTTACTTCATAGGCCTTTCCTGAAATTAAGTCATCAGTTACAACAAAATCAACTTCATGTCCATCAGCTGTCCTCCAAAATCTCACATCAGTAGGCCAGCTAAGATCCTTTAGTCTCAGAAACACATAATTTTCCAGCAAAGCACCCTTATCAGACCGTTCATCCATCTTATGAAAACGGTTTAACATGGCGTTACGCAGACCGGTATCTTGATAGTAAATCTTTGGCATTTTAGTTATCTCCTTTCTTACATTGCGAAAAAAAGGTCTGATCAAATCAATATGAAAACACTTCTCCAGTATATGTATGTAGCTGGTAAGCGTCTCATTATGCATTTTTAATGTACTCGATAATTCATTTTTGTTTAACAAATCTCCAATCTGATCAGCTAAAAGAATCATCAAACTGAAAAACTCACTTTCGTTCCTGATATCACTCAGAAAGAACACCAACCCCAAACAACGCCAGAACATCCCACGGTGTCATCCCGACGAAAGTCGGGACCCCACGTGACAGTTGCGACATCTGAAAAAGCACCCCAAAAAGGTTGCAGTAAGCTCAAAAAACACACCAACCCCAAACAACGCCAGAACATCCCACGGTGTCATCCCCGCGCACCTGCCCCGGTTTATCGGTTTCAGTGACTGGGTGACTGGGTGACTGGGGGGACTGGTGAATAAGTGATCGGGTGAACGGGTGATTGAAGAGTGGTTTATTGTGTCTTTTGGGGGCGTTTCGTAATCGTAGGTCTTGGGCTTGGAGTTTCAGACACAGAAACGGTAAT
>JAYEFL010000227.1:0-11023 GCA_034658635.1 Bacteroidota bacterium
CTCCCTGGATGTTTCTGTTCATTCGCATGAAATAGCCATTCGGACTATCAAGTACAAAATCTCCTGCCAGAAGTTGTGTTTCAGGGCTGAAAACCCGAATATAGAATCGATCGAAATCCTGAATCTGCCGGGTATTTCCTTCAGGTTGAACAGGTATATTTGAGTCGCTAAGCTGAGCTTCAATCCGGAACTGCTGGTTAATTTTACCTGAAAGCTGGAGATTCAGATTGGAATTCAGCGAGGCATCCTGATTATTGCCAATTTGAATGCCACGAGAAAGGTTTCCAGAGGTGTTGAGCAATGATCCTCCCATGTCAAACGGGTTAATCGTTTCTTTCAGGGTATAAAAGCGAGGTTTACTAAGTGGATCAATAGTATTAAACCCGGGTTCTTTATGTCGGTAAGGTTCACTCAGGTTGATTGGAAAAACTCTGAATTTTACCAGAATCGAATCAGTTTGACTTCTAAGCTGTGGGGTGGCAAGAAACCGTCCTTCTGCATATTTCAACACGAAGAGAGAGTCAGGCACAGGCTGCTTGTTGGGGTAGAATGCTTCAAATGAATCGGGAATAACTGACAGGGAATCCAGTTGAACAGAGTCTGATTTGACGGGAATGGTGATGATTCGGTGATTCGACAGACCCTGCCCCTTGAGAAGGCTGAAGGTGCTGAGCAAGATCAGTGTAATGAATAATATTTGGAACCCCCTTTTCATTAGTGTAAAGCTATATTCTTATATCTGGCAGCAAAGTTGCTCATCTCATTGGCAGTTCGTCGAGAGGGCTATCCCAAGGTATAATTCGCACCCCATTGCTTCTGGTTTGTAAACTGTTGCCAGCATATATTATTGCCCCACCAGGCTGTCCGGTGATTTTTTCCCAGAAATTCAAGCCTCTGAAAAAATCTGTTGTAATGGTTTGACCCGATTTAATTTCAACCGGATACAATTGTTCACCCTGGTCAATCAAGACGTCAATCTCGTGTCCGGTATTATCGCGCCAAAAAAACAAATTGCTATCCTGTCCTTTATTGAATCTTTGTTTTGTTAATTCACTTACAATTAAGCTCTCAAAAATGCTTCCATACAGGGGATGGTATTTGAGCTGATCAGGATTCTGGATTCCCAGCAAGGTACAGACCAATCCTGTATCATAGAAATATAATTTCGGCATTTTCACCAGCCTTTTGTTATAATTCTTATGATGTGGTTTTAAACGAAAAATAATGAAACTTTGCTCCAATACAGATATCCATGATGCTATTGTCTTTCCGTCTACCCCGGCTTGAATAGCCAGATTCTGCATATTGAGAATTTGCCCTGTTCTCCCGGCACATAAACGCAAGAAGCGCTCAAAAGCATCGATATCGGTGATATTTTTTATTTGTCTGACATCTCTTTCAAGATAAGTGCGTATATAATTGCGGTACCATCGACCCGGATCAGCTTTCTGATCATAAATTGGTGGATATAAGCCTTTAAGGATTAAGGATGGCAAGTCGGATTCCATATCAGCAGGCAATTCACTGTAAGTAAATGGCAATAAGTATAGATAGGAAACTCGTCCGGCAAGGCTTTGGGATATGTTTTCCTGCAAAAGGAAGTTATTAGAACCGGTTAGAATGAATATTCCTGGTCTTGATTCTTCATCAAGTATTTGCTGTAAATAAGAAAATAACTCGGGAGCTCTTTGGATTTCATCCAGGATCGCTCCATCCGGATATTGAGACAGAAAACCCCTTGGATCATCCAACGCAAACCTTCTCAGGTCAGGATTTTCTAAGCTTACATATTGTTTCTCTGGAAATACCGCCTTAGCCAAGGTGGTTTTACCTGATTGCCTGGGGCCAATAAGTGCCACAGCCTTAAATTGTTTTGCCAATTCGGCCAATTCCTGACCGGCATCTCTTGTAATCATGCCATAAAGATACAATATCGGAATCAGATTCCCAAATTGTAAGAATTCGACTCATGGGGTTTTATTGCTATCTTCGTTTTGTCCCCTCTTACTGAACTGAAAGCCCATATGAATATGTTAAGATTTATGATTTTCTCCTTATGTCTTCTTGCCCTCTTGCCCTCTTGCCCTCTTGCCTTAATCAGGGAGACGAAACTGTGACATTGATCAAACACGGCAAGAATACCGAGTACCATATTAAGACTCATCTAATAAAAGACTCTCTTCATGTAAGACTCTCAGATTTTGCCTCTGATTTTGAATTTATTCCGTTAGAAACCCGAGAAGAATGTCTTGTGTCTTATGGTATGGATTATTATATTGGCAGTGAATACTTTCTGATGGAAATAAGATTTGGAGGAATCTATCAGTTCGGAAGAGATGGAAAGTTTATCCGAAAATTTGTTGAAGCAGGCCAGGGCCCAACTGAATTTCTTGAAGGAGATTGGACCGTGGATGAAGAGAATCAAATACTGTACTTGTCAGATGATGCTAAGAAAAACTACTTTCTGCGATTTGATCTTGCAACAGGGAAGTATCTGGGTGATGTAAAAAAAGCAGTTACGTGTCGTACACCGAAAATAGAATACCTAAACGATGGAATACTGATGGCGAATACAGATGGAAAATATGACGAGAATGGTTTATCAGATTATGTTTTCTGGCAGGATTTATCGGGAAATAAGATTCGCTCAATTCCAGCTCAAAATACCGAGTTAATGTTTTGGAGTAGTTTGTCGGATGCTAATTGTGATAATACATATAGACTTAAGATTCTGAATAATGACACTCTTTTCTCCATCCTGGATAATCAGTTAATACCCTATCTTACTTTTGATTTTGGCAGAGAGAATCCTCCCAATCGATTTCACATGGGATACATTAATATAAGGATCTTTAGTGAAATAGAACCCTGGATAATACTGATTATGGGTACCATCAATAATGTCACCAAGAATAATCTATCAAGTAGAATGCAGTACTATATGCTTGATAAAAAGCAGAAAGTAGCGTATCATAGAGGATCTCTCTATATTGATCCAACACATAGCACCGATAATGGTCACTATATCACATTCAATAAAAATGGCATGTTCGTAAAGGTTTATCAAGCTATAACCCTGCTTGAGCAGGCTGAAAAGGCTCTTGCAGATCCTGATTTCAAAGAACCTTATCGCTCAAAATTAGAGGCAGTTATCAGTCAACTGAGTGAGGAGGATAATCCTGTATTGTTAATCGGGCGGTATAGGTAGAGGTTTCTTATTACCTCTCTTCCCCTTTCCATCCCAAATAGACAGCCGGCAGAACATGAGCCACATAGACCATGACTCCTGCGACAATTGTATGAACAGTGGCTGATGTTAGGGCATAGAAGAACAGAAGAATCAAAATAAGAATGGAAAATACTGAATATGCAAACCTGATTGCTTTGCTGGTTACGGCTAATTCTCGTTCATCGAGACTAGTAAGCTTGGTATGGGTGAAATTAAATAGTCCTGTTTTATTAAATGAAAAGTAAAATGTAAACATCCATAATCCGAGTGAAATAGGAAGAATTATTTCAATCCATGATCCAAGTTGATGTCTTAGATTAATAGCCAGCACTAAGCCTGCTAAACTGAAGAGGTGAACAATTATACTTGTTTTTTGAAGTTTGTTTTGTTTTGTGGTGATCATGAGGTTTCCTCCTTATTTTTTTTGTTTCATTAATTCCTGGCTCATTGGGGATAAGGGATTCGTGGAAAACACGAAATCTATGGGCAGCTCAAAGACCTCACAAATACGAAAGGCCAAATCAAGACTGGGGTTGTATTCTTCGCGTTCGAGGTAGCCAACGGTTTGATAATTGACCCCTATTTGATCTGCCAGCTCTTTTCGGGAGAGCCCTCTTTCTTGCCTGAGGATGGCGATTCGGTTGAATATTTTTCTAGTTTTCATAATAATATGATACAAATATAGTAATAAGTGTTGTAAATATACAATAAAAGGGTTTTTATTTTGACCTTGGAGGGCAGCTCGCTAAAAACTGTTAATTTTACAGTCTCAAATATGGGATCAGAATGAGAAAAAGTTTTTTTGCTTTTATAGTATTATTGATTACCGGAAGTGGTTTGAATGCTCAGAGCATATCAGATTCTACGGTTTTGTTGAATATGTTTACGTTTCATGTGGGCGGACATATACCTGGAGGAGATATTGCTAATCGCTATGGTATGAGTCTGGGTACAGGAGTGTCATATATTTTCAAAACACAAAAGAACTGGATTCTGACAGCTGATTTCACATATCTGTCAGGGAATAATTTTAAGGAAGACAGCATTTTTGATGCTTTAGAGGATGAATATGGGGATTTCATTAATATTTTCGGAGAGATAGGGGAGGTAACCTTTTATGAGCGTGGGTTTTATACTGGAGTTGGTGTAGGGAAGATATTCCCAATTTTTGGTTCTAATCCCAATTCCGGGATAATGCTTATGATGTCTGGTGGTATTTTACAGTACAAGACTTTGATTCACCAGGATGGGAATGATATTCCTTCTATTATTGGTGAATATTCAAAAGGTTATGACCGGCTGACAAATGGATTTGGACTGTCGGAGTTTATTGGGTATTTGTATTTAGACAGTCATGACCCGGTGAATTTTTACATAGGATTTGAGTTTCACCAGGCATGGACACAAAATCGCCGCGATTGGAATTTTGACATTATGGGGCCTGACCTGACCAAGAGGAAAGATTTTCTTTATGGCATTCGTTTTGGATGGATTTTCCCGATTAATAAGCAAACTCACGATACTTATTATTTTTATTAAAACAAGTTGAGAGTTTTGGTCAACATCCGCAAGGGGCGAAAAATGATCAAAGGCCGCAGGGGTTTATTAAAAGACCTCAGGGCTTCAATTCCGTCAGGGCAGACGGTTATTTGGTTTCATGCAGCCTCTTTGGGTGAGTTTGAACAGGGGCGTCCTGTTATTGAGGCTTGGAAGGCAAGTCGCCCGGATGATTTCATACTTCTCACTTTTTTCAGTTCATCAGGTTATGAGATGCGGAAGGATTATGCTTCTGCAGATTACATTTCTTACCTGCCCTTTGATTTTCCTGTTCATATAAGGCGATTTATTCGGATCGCTAATCCACAGTTGCTCGTTTTGATCAAATATGAGTTCTGGCCTAATCTATTGTTGAATTTACAAAAGCAGAATATTCCTGTTTTCCTGATCTCATCCATCTTTCGACCAGATCAGCATTTCTTCAAATGGTATGGTTCCTTTTTCCGCCGCTTACTGAGAGTATTTACCTGGATTTTTGTCCAGAACGAAGAATCAAAAAGTTTGCTTGAGGGAGTAGGAATTGACAGGGTACAGGTTGCAGGTGATACAAGGGTTGACCGGGTGCTGGATATTTCAGAGAAGGATGAAACTATTGAGGGCATTGAAGAGTTTACAAAAGATTCTTTTGTTTTGCTTGGAGGCAGTTCATGGGAGCCTGAAGAGGAAATAATATGCAAATTTCAGGATCGGATGAATAAGTCTGAATCCAAAGCTGTTAAAATTATTTTAGCCCCTCATGACATCAGTGATGAGCGTTTGAGAAGTATCCAAATTCGGTTTTCTGATCAACTTATTCTGTATAGCAAATGGATCCAAAACTCCAGTATTCAGGCAGAATATTCGGTATTGTTGATTGATCAGATTGGTTTGCTTAGCAGGCTTTATAAATATGCAGATGCAGCGTTCATAGGAGGAGGATTTGGCAGTGGATTGCATAACGTTCTGGAGCCTGCGGCATATGGGATTCCGGTGATTTATGGTCCGGGATATGGCAAATTTGCAGAGGCTGTTGAACTTTTGAAAACTGGTGGGTCATTTACAGTTACTTCTTGCAAAGAATTTGATAAAATTGTCTATAAACTTATGTATGACAATAAAACTCTTTCTAATGCTGGTGCGGCATCCCGAGCTTATGTTGAAAACTCAAAGGGGGCTACTGCGTTAATAATTAGCCGTTTAATGGAAAATGTTTAACATCTTGCTGTTGATAAGTGGATATTAACGATGTAAAAATCTGTTTACCAAACCTCTCACTCTCTTTCCGAAATTTATGTTAATAAAATGGGCTTTCAGAATCTGTTCTGAGAGTGTAAATTTGGTATCAGTCGTTATTGCCCTTTTGAGTTTTCGACCTTTGTCTAATCGTATTAAAATGAGTTATTTGGCCGCATGTATATAGAAGAGATGTCAGTAGAAACCGGTGTTGAAAAGAAAACTTACAGCTTTAATGAGGCAGTAGCCGCTTCTAAGGAGTATTTTGGAGGTGATGAATTAGCAGCCACTGTATGGGTGAATAAATATGCACTGAAGGATTCAGCTGGTAAAATTTATGAAAGTAATCCGGAGGATATGCATCATCGTCTGGCCAGTGAAATTGCCAGAATAGAGAAGCGTTACACGAATCCATTAAGTGAAGAAGATATTTTTAAAGTACTTGATCGTTTTAAGTATATCGTACCTCAGGGAGGTCCGATGTCAGGGATTGGTAATCCTTACCAGATAGCCTCTCTGTCAAACTGTTTTGTAATAGGTCATGATGGTCCGTCAGATTCATATGGAGGCATCTTGAAAGTTGATCAGGAGCAGGTTCAGCTGATGAAAAGAAGAGGTGGTGTTGGTCATGATTTGTCTCATATTCGCCCGTCTTCCAGTCCGGTTAAAAATTCTGCCCTGACCTCTACCGGAGTAGTTCCTTTCATGGAGCGATATTCTAACTCCACCCGTGAGGTTGCTCAGGATGGTCGCAGGGGAGCTTTGATGCTTAGTATCTCAGTTAAGCATCCGAATGCTGAAAGCTTCATAGATGCAAAAACGGAAAAAGGCAAAGTAACGGGAGCTAATGTATCTGTAAAACTTACTGATGATTTTATGAAGGCTGTGATAAATAAGAAGCCTTTTGTTCAGCAGTTTCCGGTTGATTCAGATAATCCAACTTTCAGGAAAGAGGTTGACGCCTTACAGCTTTGGGATAAGATAGTTCACAATGCCTGGAAATCTGCAGAACCCGGAATCCTTTTCTGGGATACGGTTATCCGTGAATCTGTTCCTGACTGTTATTCAGATTTTGGCTATAAAACCGTTTCAACTAATCCTTGTGGTGAGATTCCACTTTGTCCGTATGATTCATGCCGATTGTTGGCGATCAATCTTTATTCATATGTTGACTCTCCGTTTTCCAAAGAAGCAAGTTTTAACTTCGCTAAATTCAAGAAGCATGTTCATTTGGCTCAGAGGATAATGGATGATATTATTGATTTGGAGCTGGAAAAGATCGATGCTATCAATGCTAAAATAGCCTCTGATCCGGAGGATTATGAAGTTAAGCGGGTTGAGCTGAAGCTTTGGGAGAATATTCGGAAAAAGGCACATGAGGGACGCAGAACCGGAATTGGTATTACTGCTGAAGGCGATATGCTGGCTGCTCTCGGGTTGCAGTATGGAAGTGATAATGCTATAGACTTCTCCTCTGAAGTTCATAAAACTATGGCGATAGAGGCTTATCGTTCATCTGTAAATATGGCTAAAGACCGTGGAGCTTTTGTGATGTACGATTCAGCCCGAGAAAAGGATAATCCTTTTGTTTCGAGAATAAGGGAAGCAGATCCTGAATTGTATAAAGAAATGACCCGGTATGGCCGAAGAAATCTGGCTCTATTGACTATTGCACCAACTGGTTCTACCAGTTTGATGACCCAGACTACCAGCGGAATTGAACCAGTTTTTCTTCCAGTTTATCGTAGACGCAGAAAAGTAAATCCCAATGATCCGCAAGCTAATGTAAGCTTTGTGGATGAGGTTGGAGATTCATGGGAGGAATACAATGTGTTCCATCATAAATTCATGGATTGGCTCAAGGCATATGGTTATGATACAGAGGCTGTAAAAACATATAATGAAGAGCAAATTGCCGAATTGGTTGAAAAGTCACCTTATCACAAATCCACTTCCAATGATATCGATTGGCTGGCTAAAGTGAGAATGCAGGGTCAAATCCAGAAGTGGGTGGATCATTCCATTTCTGTAACGGTAAATCTGCCTAAAGATATTTCTGAAAATAAAGTTGCTGAGGTTTATAAAACTGCCTGGGAAAGCGGATGTAAGGGCATTACTGTTTATCGTGATGGCTCCCGTGAAGGCGTATTGCTCTCAGGTAAAGCAAAGAGCAAAAAAATGCGTTCTGAAGCCGCTAAGCGTCCTCGCATACTGGAGGCAGAATTGCTCAGGTTTAAAAACACTAATGAAGACTGGATAGCCTTTGTAGGGATGATGGATGGACGCCCGTATGAGATATTTACCGGAAAAGTGGAAGATGACGTGTTACTAGTTCCTAAGTCAATCACTCATGGGGAGATTATCAAGGTGCGGAATAAGGATGGAAATTCACGTTACGATTTCCAGTATACAGATAAGTATGGAAATCCCTGTACGGTAGGTGGCTTATCTTTTATGTTTGACAAGGAATTCTGGAATTATGCTAAATTGATCTCCGGGGTTATTCGTCATGGTATGCCAATACCTTATGTTGTAACCCTGATAGATTCCCTTAGTCTTGACAGTGAGCACATTAATAGTTGGAAATCTGGTGTTGCCAGAGCCTTGAAGAAGTTTATCTCAGATGGAACCAAGGCACCCAGGGGGGAGGTTTGTGAGGAGTGTGGAGATGATCATCTGCAGTACCAGGAGGGCTGTCTTATTTGTACTAAATGTGGACATAGTAAATGTGGCTAGGCCACATTTACAAGGCATAGGGCATAAGGCATAGGGCAGAAGTAGGTCTTGTGCCTTTTCTTTATCTTTGCCATATGATTTATGGAGTAGGTACTGATATTATTGAAGTTGATCGGATTCGTAAGTTTATTTCGAAAGGCGATGCTTTTAAGCAGCGGGTTTGGACTCCTGCAGAGATTGAATATTGTGATTCACACCGCGATTCAGCACCATTTTATGCAGCCAGGTTTTCAGCTAAAGAAGCCTTTGTAAAGGCAATGGGAACAGGGTTTATCAAAGGAATAGGATTCAGCCAGATTGAGGTGTATCATGATGAACTCAATAAGCCCTTAATCAGGTTAAGCGGCAAAGCAAAAGAATTTGCCGAATCCCGGGGCATTACACAAATTCATTTATCAATTTCTCACGTAAAGGATTGGGCTAATGCAGTTGCGGTGCTTGAGATCCAAGATAAGACCAAAGACCCAAGACCTAAGACCAAAATTAGACTGAAGTCTTAAGATTGAAGAGGCAAGTTAAGATATAAGACACTGTCTTTTCTTCGATCTTAACTTCACTCTTAAGTCTTTACTCTTCAGTCTAATTTTGGTCTTAGGTCTTGGGTCTTACTTACAGCCCGTATTTAGCTATAATCTCCTCCTTACTCAACCCGAGAATACCATGCTTTTCACCAACTTTCTTGAAAGCATCTAAGGCTTTATCGAGGTGGTGGATTTCGTGTCCGGCAGAGATTTGGGTTCTGATCCTTGCTTGTCCGTTTGGAACAACCGGGAAGAAGAATCCAATGGCGTAAATACCTAGTTCGAACAGATCTGCTGAGACATCCTGGGCTAGTTTTGCATTGAATAGCATTACTGGTACAATCGGAGTGTTTCCATCTTTCAGAACAAAACCGGCTTCAGTAAGACCTTTGCGCCAGTATGCTGAATTGCTTTCGAGCTTATCTCTTCTTTCTGTGCTTTCAGAGAGGATATCCAGAACTTTCAGCGAACCAGCTACGATTACCGGGGCCATGGTGTTGGAGAATAGATATGGACGTGCTTTTTGACGACACATTTCCACGATTTCTTTTCTTCCTGATACACATCCACCTGATGCTCCTCCGAGTGCTTTGCCGAAAGTTGTAGTAATGATATCGATCTTACCCATTTGTCCGTAGTGCTCATGAGTTCCTCGTCCGGTTTTCCCGATAAATCCTGAGGAGTGAGACTCGTCAATCAGCAGAACTGCATCGTACTTTTCACACAAGGCTACCAGCTCATCTACCTTGGCCATATCACCATCCATGGAATAGACTCCATCGTTTACAACCAGTTTGATCCGCTTATCGGCGTGCAGTTGGAGTTTCTTCTCCAGGTGTGCCATATTGGAGTGCTTGAAGGTGTCGTGCATAGCAGGTGACAGACGGATTCCATCAACCAGCGAGGCATGTACCAGTCGGTCTGAGATAATTACATCATCGCTGGTAAGGATGGCTTCAAATACACCCGCATTGGCATCCATGCAGGATGGAAATAGGATGGTGCTCTCAGTACCCAGGAACCCGGTCATTTTTTCTTCGAGTTCACGATGGATATCCTGAGTACCGCAGATGAATCTTACGGATGACATTCCGTATCCTCTTGTGTCAAGTCCTTCATGTGCAGCCTTAACTACATCAGGATGCGAAGATAGTCCGAGGTAGTTATTGGCGCAGATGTTAATGGCCTTTTTTGTTTCGTTACCACTAGGGTATTCCACCTCTATATCAGCTTGTTGCGTAGAGTGGATAAATCGTTCTTTTTTAAATAGACCGGCCTTTTCAATGGCCTCTAGTTGGTCTTTGTAGATGTTTCTTGTTTTATCGCTGAAGCTCATGGTTTTGCTTTTTATGTGATGAGAGGGGCCGATTCGAGAATCGGCCCGTACGGGTGAAGGACAGACACATGGGTCTGCCCCCTACGGGTGGTTTATATAAACTCTTTTACCAGGTCTACTATTTTGTTTACGTTGTCGAAGGCCTCCGGGGTGGCTTTTTCGTCGGGGATTGAGATTTTGTACTTAACTTCGAGAAAGCGCTTTAGGGATACCATTGAGAAGCTGTCTACCAGTCCGCCTGTAATCAGGGGAGTGTCATAGCTTACATCGTCATCGTCCTCGGCATATTCTTCGATTACGTATTCGAGGATAACTTCTTTCATTTCTTCTGTGTTTGCCATTTTATTTTTGTTTTATTTATTCATTTAGTGACTGCAATCCCCCTAATTTTTAGGACTTTGCTCAAAAATTGGGCATCAGGTCGGTCTGGGT
>JAYEFL010000228.1:0-10904 GCA_034658635.1 Bacteroidota bacterium
ATCAGATTTTTCAATTATTAACTATTGCGCTAATTGTTATTTTCGTATCTGTACTTGTTAAGCAAACTCAATTTGTATTAGCGATTGTTAAACCACATATCCAAGCGCTTGTCGGTTGGCAGCCTGGTCCTCAATTACGTGGTCCTCCCTGCTTTGGTTAATGAGAGTATTCTGATCTTATAAATTTCTTAACCATTATTTCCAATGATAAAACATATTTTCCTGATACTGGCTTTTGTGCTGGTTAATGTACTGAACGTACAAGCTCAACAAAATCGCGGTAGAAAACAACAAAAAAGCAGAATTCAGAACAAAAATCTGCGACAGGCACGTAATTTGAATGAAATTGACAGTATCGTTTACGATATAGAGAACTATTTCAGCAAGCAGAAAGAAGAGGATCGACTTAAGGAGTTGATGGATCATGCAAAGCTCCTAGGTAGCCAGGATAAAATTGAAGAGGCCAATCTGAATAAGAAATTCCATAGCGGTATTCGAAAACAGCAGGGGATGAATCCGAACATTAGTTTGGGAGGAGACTTCTTTATTGGTGGATCAACATCTGATAATGAACATCTGAGCTCACCAGGCGATTACAGCTATGGTAATAATGGGATTTTCCTTCGTGAAATTGAATTAGGTCTGGAGTCTGCATTAGACCCATATACACGCGGTAAAACTTTTATCTCATTCACAGAAGGTGAGCTTGCAATAGAAGAGGCCTACATAGAAATTCTGAATCTGCCTTTAAATATGAATCTGCGTTTGGGTATCATCAATCCGGAATTTGGTCCCCTTAATCGCTATCACGATCATGCCTTGCCTCAGTTTGACCGCCCGAGAGCACTCGTGAGCTATTTCGGTAATGGCAATTTTGGCGGACCAGGAGTGGCGATGAATTTTATGCTTCCTCCTATACTTTGGGCTGAGGCCAGCAGCATGGAGATAGCAACCGTTCATGGTAGTACTCCTGAAATTTTTGCCTCAGGATCGCCATGGCTTTTACAGGGTGTCGGGCATTTTAAGAACTTCTATGATGTTGGAAAGGATAGTTTTTTCGAGTTTAGCCTTAATACTGTTGTTGGAAAAAATCCGATAGGTGTCAGATTGAACCAAAACTATATTTCTTCAGTTAACAGCCTGGGACTGATGTATAAATGGATTCCTGCCGGTCGGGCAAAATACCGGACTTTTGACTGGAAATCAGAACTTTTTTATGTGACTTACCAGGGAAGAGGAGGCGACACCAGCATTAGTAAAGGATTCTATACCTCAATGCAAAATAAGCTCAATGCCAGATGGTGGATATCAGGACGGATTGGATATAACGAGAAGCTATATACACCAGAACAGAGCCAATGGGATTACACCTTGGCACTTGACTTCTGGCAAAGTGAATTTGTATTTTTCAGATTACAATACCAGTATAATAATCGTTTATTATGGATGGAGCAAAACGAGGTCATCCCATCAGATCACTCCCTGACATTACAAATCTGCTGGGCAATGGGCCCCCATCGGCATGAAGCATATTAGAATGGCCCTTCGACTACGCTCAGGGACCGGTGGCTAAGCGGAGTTGAAGCCCTGAAAATTTGTAAAGACACACGGACGTGTGTCTCTAACGAAAAACGAAAAACAAATGACGAATGACGAAAAACGAAAAAAATGAAAAATAAAATTACAATAATCACCCTGGCTCTTTTTAGCCTGAGTTTTCTAACCCTACAATCCCAAATTAAAGTAGTTTGCTCTTTTTCTGATTATGCCATGATTGTGAAAGAGATAGGAAAGGAAAAAGTTAGTGTTGAATATATTGGTCAGGGTACTCAGGATCCGCATTTTATTCCACCCAAACCCAGTTTTGCCATGATGCTTAAGAGAGCTGATATGTGGATAACTACGGGGATGGATCTTGAGGTATGGTCAACCACTTTACTTGATAAAGCCAGAAATAAGAAGGTTATGGATGGTGCCCGGGGGTTTGTCTCGGTTTCAGATGGAGTGCGTATTTTGCACAAGGTTGAAAAGGCTGACAGAACTGAAGGTGATGTTCACCTGATGGGTAATCCACATATCACAACCGGACCAATGAATTGGAGGATTATTGCTGACAATATTACCATCGGTCTTATGAAGGTTGATCCGGCCAATGCTTCTTTTTATCAAAGCAATCGCGAGATCTTTAAGGATAAGGTTGACCGCGCTTTGTTTGGCAATGAATTGGTTGAAATGTTCACAGGAGAAGCCTTGGTGAAAATGCTTGATAACGGCACTCTGATGACCTTCCTCGAAAATGAATTTGAAGGAGAAAAACTAATTATTAAATTGGGTGGCTGGCTTAAAGAAGCTATGCCTTTGAGGGGAATGCGCTTCGTTGCGTATCATAAGAACTGGGCATACTTTGCGGAAACGTTCGGAATGGAAATTGCTGGCTATATTGAACCTAAACCTGGAATTCCCCCCTCAGCCAAGCATGTACAGTATATGACTAATCTAATCAAAGAGCAGGGAATCAAAGTGATGCTGGTTGCTAGCTATTTTGAGAGGAAGTCGCCGCAAATGATTGAAAATAAAACAGGTATAACTGCCTTGTACTTGCCTTTATTCGTGGGTGGCATAGAAGAAGTTGGGGATAATTTCCAACTTGTGAACTATTGGATTAAGGAGATTTTGAACGCAACCAAATAGATAATGGAAACTCTTATCTTTCTCGGTCCACCAATTGCAATCAGTGTGTTATTTTCAATTATCCTGGGCTATTTCGGTAATCATATCCTGTCACGTGGCATTATCTTTATTGATATTGCAGTAGCTCAGATTGCTGCACTTGGAACTATGATCGGACTTTTACTGGGTTTTGCTGAAGAATCGTTTGGTTTGCAATTAGCCTCATATGGATTTACTATTGTAGTGATTGGAATTTTTGCTTTCACGAAATTTGCAAATCAAAAAATCCCTCAGGAAGCATATATAGGGATTATTTACTGTGTGGGATTAGGGATGGCTCTGTTGCTCGCAGAAAGAATACCTGGTGGTTCAAACTTTATTTCAAAAACAATCACTGGAAATATTCTGTGGACAACCTGGAAAGATGTATTAATCAGTTTTCTCATCTTTAGTATCATTGGTGTAGTGCACTTCTTCTTTCAAAAACCATTTCGTGCTATCTCGAAGGATCCTAATCACGGTGATTCTCTGAAACAGACCCGCCTTTATGACATGTTATTCTATATGACTTTTGGTATTGTCATCGTAAAAGCTGTCCCTGTTGGTGGTGTTTTTCTCATTTTCATTCTCTTGATTGCGCCCGCAGCCTCAATTACTCTATTCACTCAAAATTGGAAGAAACGTTTAATAGGAAGCTGGATTATTGGTATCGCAGGATCAGTGCTGGGAATATATCTGTCATATAGCTTAAATATTTCTAACGGACCGGCAATAGTATGTTTATTGGGTGTACTGGCAATCGCACTGACATTGTTTGTTATTGTTAAGAAATCACCTGTCGCCAAAGTATAAATTATTAAGCATGGAATTATTAACATTTATGGCGGCTCCCCTTGTGGCAACCTTGTTAATGGGAGGTATTCTTGTGTATTTCGGAATTCATGTCATCAAGAGAGAGATCGTTTTCATTGATATTGCCCTGGCACAAATTGCTGCCCTGGGAGGAGTTGTTGCCTTAATTGTTTGGCCTCATGACCATAATGCCCACGGACATGAGGGTGAACACCACTTAATAGAATATCTTTTTGCACTGCTTTTTACAACCCTCGCTGCAGGTTTGTTTTCGATTATCAAAAATAAGAAAGTCAAAATCCCGCTTGAGGCTCTGATAGGTATCAGCTATGCGGTTGCAACTACGGCTATGGTTATTATACTGGATAAGGGAGCTGGCAGTGATGTTCATATTCATGATATGCTTACAGGTGCAATTCTCTGGGTGACTTGGGGTCAGATTCTACGATTGGGAGTTATCGTCTTTTTTGTGGCTTTGTTTCACTTTTTTGCGCGAAAGCAAATGATGGGTCTAACAGATAACTATCATAATAATGATTTCAATCCGAATAAAAAGAAATTGTGGGATTTCCTGTTCTATTTTAGCTTTGGTTTAGTGATTGTTGAAGCAGTTCAAATTGGAGGGATTCTAACTGTTTTTGCCCTTCTGATGATTCCGGCTTCAACAATTTTACTTTTCTATTCCAGCTGGAAAGCACGAATTTTGTCCGGACTGCTTCTATCAGGTCTGTTGACAATTCCAGCTCTTTGGCTGTCATGGACATGGGATGTGCCGGCAAGCCCGGTGCTTATTTTCTTTTTGGGTATTGCCTTAGTTATTGGTGGTATTATCTACAGACTCAGGAATAAAATGGATCAGAAGTAAAATATTGGGTACATTGTGGACAGTAAGCCAGAAAATCTTTCCAATGAAATACCTTTTTATCTCTATCCTGCTTATTTTTAGTGCTGGTTTGCAGGCCCAGACATTTCGTTATACTCAATCTATTTTCAATGAAGTGAGCATAACAGAGAATGTGGTCTATATTACCGCACCGAGTCTGTCAGGTTTATACAACGATGAAAGCAATACGAGTTCTGAGACCTTTGCTATGGATGTGTACCAGCCTGTAGGAGATGAAATCAATATTCGTCCGGCAATTATTTTCATTCATGGTGGAGCTTTTGTTTCAGGAAACCGAAAGCATGATGACATGAAGGCTTTTTGTGATAGTCTGGCTCGCAAAGGATATGTAACTGTCACAATTGATTATCGGCTTGGTATGTACCTCACAAGTAATGCCAGTGCTACACGAGCGGTTTACCGGGGAATACAGGATGGACGAGCAGCTCTGAGGTTCCTGAAGGCTAACGCCAGTACTTACGGTATTGATCCAGACAAAATTTATATGGCAGGTTCAAGTGCAGGTGCTTTTATTTGTCTGCATAGTGTCTACATGAATGATCCTGATGAGAAGCCTGTTAAGGCTGGTAGTTACACATATAATAACCCCTTATTTCCATTTAATCAGATAACTGCTCCGGATTTGGGCGCTTATGATATCGGGAATAATCTGGATCAGGATGGTAATCCGAATGCAATTTTCTGCTTATGGGGAGCTCTGCAGAATACCAGCCTGATTGAAGCAAAAGACAACATCCCGATTTACCTTGTACATGGAACCTCTGATGGAACGGTTCCCTTCGGTATCGGCCCTCCATTTGGACTGTCATCTTTTGCAGATACTTATGGAAGCAATCCGATCAGTGCAGCGATTGCTCAACATGGTTTTAACAGAATTAGTAGCTGGTTTGTGGAAGGTGAAGGCCATGAATTCTACGGTGTGAATAACGGAAACTGGTCGCCAGCACCCAATGATTATTGGGGTACTACTATTGAAAAGGCTACTGATTTCTTTCATGATCAGCATAAACCTCATGCCGGCTTTAGTTATTCATCACGTGCACTTGATGTTGTTTTTACAAATGAGAGCACAGATGCCCAGAATTGGTACTGGGATTTCGGAGATGGTGAAACCAGCCGTCAGGATAATCCGGATCACACTTACAGTACCTCAGGCACATATACTGTAACGCTGCATGTTGAGAATAAAATAAAAAGCTGGGATGAGAGCAGTATAGAAGTTTCTGTAGATAATACCGGAATTGAAGAAATTGAACTTAGGCAAATTGAAGTCTATCCTAATCCTGTTAGAGACAGACTCATTATAAGTAACCTGCCCGATGATACTCATATAGAATTATTTTCGGTCAGTGGAAGATTAATCAAAAGGATTAATCCGCAAAGCAAACAGATTGAAGTAAACATGAAAGAGTTACCAGTAGGTTTGTATATTTTGAATTTCTCATCGGCTCAAAAAACTATCCAATGCAGAGTTATTAAAACTGAATTATGAACCGAACATGACAAAAGGAAAACTATTTTGACGCACACGCGGATGACTATTTTTGTTATGTGAGTTACATACGACAATTTAAAATAAATATAAACGGATGAATAAGCTTATTTTCCTCACTACATTTCTTTTGCTGGCCATACTGATTGACAGTGAGGCTTGTACCACAGCAGTTGTTTCTGGTAAATATACTCCCGATGGCCGACCCTTACTCTGGAAGCATCGTGATACCTGGGCTCTTAACAATAAGATTGTGCAGTTCACTGATGGAAAATACTCCTATTCTGGTCTGGTCAACTCGGGTGATCCTGAAGGGAAGAGCATTTGGGGAGGTTTCAACAGTGCTGGTTTTGCTATTATGAATTCAGCCAGCTACAATTTAAATAATGATACTATCACGCAATCCGGACTTGAAGGCAGATTGATGAAAAAGGCCCTGCAGATTTGTGCCACTATTGATGACTTTGAAGAGCTGTTAAGAGAGCTCCCCAGACCAATCAGGCTGGAATCAAATTTTGGTGTTATTGATGCTCAGGGTGGGGCTGCTTATTTTGAACTTGGAAATTTCAAGTATGTAAAGATCGATGCCAATGATCCAACAGTAGCTCCTTTTGGCTATCTTATCCGTACGAATTACTCCACAACGGGGAAAATGGGTATTGGTGGTGGATATATTCGATATGTTACAGCAGATAAGGCTTTTAAGATGGCTGTGAAAGAACACAGACTCACTCCCAAGACCATCCTCCAGGAAGTAAGTCGTGATCTGACCCACTCTTTAACCAATACGGATTTAAATGATTATGCTGAAATTTCTGAAAATCACACAACTATGGTAATGTTTCAGGATTATATTCCCAGAAAAAGCACTTCATCTTCACTTGTTGTTCAAGGAGTGAGAAAAGGTGAAAGTCCGGACTGTACAACAATGTGGACCACCCTGGGGTCACCCCTGACTTCGGTTACAGTTCCAATATGGCTGAGCAATAAAACTCATTTGCCAAAAATTGTCAGCTATGATGAGAAACTCAAAGACTCTCCTCTATGCTATCTGGCTCTTGAATTGAAAAAGAAATGCTTCCCATACGAGTGGGGCACAAGCAGTAAATATTACATGGATATCAATGCTGTGATTAACGCGGATCAAACAGGAACACTACAGGTGCTCAAACCCATGGAGGATCATGTGTTTGAGTGGGCTAATAATATGCTTGAAAAATGGAGAGCTGATCAAATAGATTATGAAGAATTGCAGAATTTCTACAAGCGCCTGGATATGGAGATTCCGGCTTTCTACCTCAAGTATTTTAATCTGAATTTGCAATAAATCCCGATTATCCAAATGAAACAAATAAACAGTCTAACCCTTTTCTTAGTTGTTCTTCTGATAGGTTCAATGCTTTATAGTTGTAAGCCTGAAATTTCTGATCAGGAGAATAGTTCAATCCTCGTTGGTGTTTTTAATGGTGAGGGTGCCAGTCCGGTTTGCGTTATCGAAACCATGGAAGCTCTGAAAATTGATTCTGGGATCACTGCCCGTGAGGTATCATCAGCAGACATTATGAATGGCACACTGTCTCAGCTTGATGTACTTGTTTTTCCTGGTGGCAGTGGAAGCAAAGAGTATAATAATCTTGGAGAGTTAGCTGCAGATAAGGTAAGGGATTTTGCCAGGAAGGATGGAAAAGGATTGGTGGGAATCTGTGCCGGTGGATATCTGTTTTCCACTACACCTGATTATCATAGTTTACAGATCACTCCTGCACCGGATATTCGTGAATATTATGATCGTGGCAGAGGTTTGATATCATTCAGCCTGAATGAACAGGGAAAAGAAATTTTTCCTGAGCTAAAGGATTATGACTCACTTTTCATACAGTATTATGATGGTCCGATGTTCGAGACAGAAGGTCATGAGCTTACCATTCTGGCCACGATAAATACTGATATTGCTACACATGAAGGTTACCCATACGGAGTATCTCCGGGGAAACCAATGCTTATGAACGGCTCTTATGGAGAAGGGAATTATTTTATTATTGTTGGGCATCCTGAGGCTACAGCCGGTATGCGATGGCTTGTGCCAAGAATGGCCAGATGGACAGCCGGCGAGCCTTTGATTTCTTATTCAAAGCATATTATCAGGCCGCAGATCAACAAACAAGCAATTTTATATTATCCTGAGATAATAAGCTTTGAAAAGGAAAATTTTTGGAAGCTCTTTAATGAGGATGATTCTGTTGTACTGCAATCCTTAGAGAACCTGCACCGCATTCGATCCAGACCATCAATACGATGGTCAATAGGCTTGCTTAGGCATCCCTCCTGGGAGGTCCGTTATCAGGCAGCCCAATATTTGTATGAAACAGAGTACACCCGGGCTATTCCGGATATTGAAGCATCATTTCGGGCAGAACAGGATTTGGAGCACAAGGCTTTGCTTCAGAATATCCTTGAGAATCTCAAGTTACTGGTTAAATAGGTGTAAAGTGGATTTGTGGATTTTCTTTTCTGTATTATGTCGTATCTTTGACGACTGAAGAACGGCCTTACGCATTAAATTTTATTAATAATTACTAAGATGAAGACTCTTAAAACTTTGTTATTGCTTATCGCTGTAGCTCTTTTATTCCTTCCTGCTTGTGAAAAATATAATGACGGAGACGGATACAATGACACGCCAAAGGATGATTTATTTGTGTTTGATGTTGACTGGGTTCAGGGCACTGTTTACTTTGATGAAGATGCCCTGAGTGATTTAGAGAAAGTAGATACAGCTGACTTCCGCTATTATTTTGATGAATCTAATGTTGAGGCTTCAGCTTTAACAGCCGGAGATGTACTTGTTATACATGGACTTGCTCTGCGAAAAGTCACCTCTATAAGTAATAATGGCGACCAAATTGTGGTTGAGACTGAATATGCCTCATTGAATGAAGCTATATCTGATGGAACCGTTTCGTGGGATTATGGGGTAAACTTTACTTCCGATCTGCAACCGGAAATGTCAATTGATGGCCAGATTCATCAGTTTAAGAGATCTACTGGTGATAGCTTTACATTATCTACAAAGATAGGTTCATTCGACTATAAAATCACGATGGTGTTCAAGGGCAATAAGGCTGAGGTAACTCAGGAAATTGAGAAATCAGTAGGAGACGATGTTAAGGTTAAGTTTGCCTGTGAAGGAGTTATTGAACAATTTAGAACGAGCAATAAGATTGTTTACAAAAACTCTGAACTCGCAGAGTATGAGTATGATAATAAAGGGTTAAAAGGTGAATTGACAGTTTCTCTGACTGCAGCTGGCTCAGGGCAAGATAAAATTAGCTTTGAGTTTCCAACTACTCTGATAAGCTTCCCATTTATGGTGGGTCCCATTCCTGTTAAAGTTAATGTTAAAGTGTT
This sequence comes from Bacteroidota bacterium, assembly GCA_034658635.1. Taxonomy (GTDB): domain Bacteria; phylum Bacteroidota; class Bacteroidia; order Bacteroidales; family UBA12481; genus JABHCC01. The sequence goes on from JAYEFL010000228.1 coordinate 9,327, forward strand.
TTTTGTGGCAGAGGCTTTTGTCCCTCCCGAAGGTTCTGCCCAGGTATCGGCAAAGTTTACATATAACTCTGGTACAGGCGTGAAGTATTCTTTGGGTGGAGATGTACAAGCCAATGGTGACGAAGGCTCCTATTCTATTAAAAAGAAAAAGGCACAAACCGGTGCTGCCAGCGCCATTGGAATTAATTTTGGTCTGGGATTTCCCCGTTTAGAAGTGGGGATCTTCGGCAGCCTCTTAGTTCCATGGGTTCACACAGCCTTTTTGGTAGGAGGAGACTTTACTTTTACGCCGGCTTGTCAACAAGCAAAAGCAGCATATATTGGTGCTTGCGGATATGACTTTGGTATTTTAGGCTATGAAAAAAAGGGAATTAAAAACCTTTGGTACATAGAAGAAATCTTACTGCAAAGTGGCGATTGTGATGGTGGTGAGCCATTGGGCTTTGGAGAGAGTTCAGGGCTTCTATTGAATTGATATTTATCCTGTTCCCCTGTAACATTTTCTCTCTCATGTCGTCTTAAAGCCAAAGACAACAATTATGAAAAAATTCCTCATTATCCTGCTGTGTGTTTCTCTGCCCTTAGTGAGTATTGCCCAACCATCATCAGTACGGAAAGTGTTCAGGAAATATGGTCATAAAGACGGGGTTGTGAAGATTTGTCTTCCCGGAGTTGTAATGGGTTTTGCAGCTCTCTTTGTGGATGATAAAGAAACTGCTAAAATGCTTAGAGGAGTCAATAGTATAAAGATTCTTACTGCTGGTGAGGCTGCAGGTTTCCAGGACGTTAACTTCGTTGATGAATTTCTGGATAACTTTCGCTCCCGTTCTTTCGAAGAATTATTGACTGTGAAGGATGGCAAAGATGATGTGGCAATCTATATGAAAGAAGGAAAACGAAATAAAAAGGAATTACTGATTGTGGCTGGCGGGCCAAACGATAATACCATCATCTATCTCAAAGGAAAAGTAAGTGCTGAAATGTTAAGCAGCTTGGGTGAAGAAATGAAAGTGGACATATTGAAGTCAGTGACTCAGTGACTCAGTGATTCGTGACTCGGAGATTTTTCCTTAATCCTAAATCTTAGCCTTATTTTCTAAGTCCTAAGTTCTATTTCCTCGCCCCGCACGTGCAATTCTTACAATAAGTGACCTTCTGCTTCTCCTTAAGCTTTATCCCCTCAATGTGACGAATAACAAAATCACGAAGAGTACCATAACTGGCTAAATTATTGTTGACATCCCGCTGCTTGTCAATAGAAACTTTGAAATAGTCACCTGAGTATTTTTGGTGACCCCAGGCATTGGGAACATTATTTAATCCATCACATATTACAGGCTTGATTATTGTCTCCTGATTTGAATTTTCTCTTGTTGACATATGAATAAGTATTTATTTATTAATCTTCAACAATAGAACAATGAACCGAGATAAAAAGTTGTTGTTCACTACAGTAACAATAAATTAGTGACGCGGGAGTGACGCGGGAGTGACGTGGGAGTGACGCGGGAGTGACGTGGGAGTGACGTGGGAGTGACGCGGGAGTGACGTGGGAGTGACGCGGGAGTGACGTGGGAG
>JAYEFL010000229.1:0-2531 GCA_034658635.1 Bacteroidota bacterium
CTGCGAAGGCCTTAATCAGATTGTTTTTCACACCTTCGCTCATAATCCTGAAATTGCAGGCAAGCCAGGATTTGTATATCATGCCGGCGAACACATCAATGTAAATACAACATGGTGGGAAATGGCACGGCCTTTTATGGATTATATCGGAAGATGCTCCTATATGTTGAGGCAGGGCAATTTTGTTGGCGACGCATGTATTTATTATGGCGACCAGGCACCGAATCTGGTACCGCCGGAACGTATCGATCCCAACATAACTCCAATATTTGATGACACCCAATGTCTTCATTGTGGCAAACCTAAGCCAGTTAATGCTGGAAAAATGACGGGTTACGATTATGACTATATGAATGCCGATATTATTACTACAACATTAGCAACAGAGAACGGGGAATTAGTATTACCATCTGGGATTTCATATAAAGTGATGTTACTTCCCGATAGGGTAGATATTTCTTTTGAAGTATTGAAGAGCCTTGAGAAACTGGTTTATGAGGGTGCTATAGTTATTGGCAGAAGACCTGAAAGAACAACCTCACTGAAGAATTATCCCGATTGTGATGTGGAGGTGAAAGCAATTGCCGATAAATTATGGGGCAAATGCGATGGTGAAAAGATACTCTCAAATACCTATGGAAAAGGAACTATTTACTGGGGAAAGACGGTGGAAGAGGTACTTGAAGAGCTTAATGTTCATCCCGATTTTGAAGTACTCGGTATTGATAATTGCGACTCGCACATTGATTATCTTCATCGTCAGACTGAAACAGAAGATATCTATTTCGTATCAAACAGCAGTCAGAAAGAGGAAAAAATAACTTGTGTTTTCAGGGTAGATAAAAACAAGGTTCCTGAATTATGGGATGCTGAAACTGGATTAATACAGCGGGATGTAGAATTTTCAATAGTGGAAAATGGGATAAGTATTGAATTAGTTATGAATCCCCTGGCATCAAGGTTTGTAGTGTTCACAAACAATTCTACAGGTGAAAACGATGCTGGATTGACCTATGATTTACAATATGGCTTTCAGGGAGAAAGTTTTGAACCGATAGATATTACTAATAATTGGGATATTAGTTTCAATACTGAGATGGGTGGACCAAAAATCTATCAGCTCGAGAAACTTACAAGTTGGACTGATAGCGACAATCAGGGCGTCAGATATTATTCTGGTTCAGCCAACTATAGCAAAGATTTTACAATAAGCAAGGAAGCATTATCCAAAGGAGCAGAAGCATTTGTAAGGTTCGAAGATATTCAGGAAATGGCTCAAGTTTTTGTAAATGGCAAGGATTGTGGTTTTGTCTGGACTCCACCATATAAAGCGAGAATCACTCCGTATCTAAAAGCAGGGACAAATAAGATTACCGTTCAGGTCATCAATACCTGGAACAATCGAATTGTTGGGGATTTAAATAATCCAAATGAAAAACCATTTACCAACACAAATGCTAAAAACAAATTTTCAAAAAACAGCGCCTTGTTGAAATCAGGTTTGATTGGCAAGGCAGAAATATTCTTCGTTATCTGAAACTTTGTAAACATTAAAACGAAATATCATGACAAGCTTAATTATGAAACGAGTATTATCAATTACAACAGTATTGGTTTTATTATTTGTGGTTTCCTGTTCTGAGCCAACTAAACAAAATGGACCGTCTGAACAAAAAAACAAGGTTTACGAAGCAACATGGGAATCTCTGAAACAGCATAATACACCACAATGGCTTCGCGATGCCAAATTTGGAATATATACGCATTGGGGAATCTATTGCTATTCAGCCACGCGTGGCAATGCAACATGGAATAGTAATGCAGCATATTTCAGACCGGAGTCAGGAGCAGCAAAAGATTTTTATGAAAAGTTTGGTGACCTAACTCCGGAATTTGGCTATAAAGACCTCATCCCAAAATTCACCGCAGAAAATTTCAATGCAGAAGAATGGGCCGACCTATTTGCAAAATCGGGGGCTAAATTCGCTGGCCCTGTTGCCGAACATCATGATGGCTTTGCAATGTGGGACACTAAATATTCAGATTGGAATGCCGCCAAAATGGGCCCAAAAAGAGATATTGTTGGTGAGCTTGAAAAAGCAATTAAAGCAAAGGACATGAAGTTTGTAACCGCTTTTCATCATGCTGCAAGCTGGACTTTTTTCCCTACATGGGATAAAACCAAAGACTGCAGCAATCCAGATTTCTCGGGTTTATACGGTCCTGTTCATGAACAGGGTGAAATGCCGAACAAGGAATTTCTGGATGAGTGGTACGGAAAATTAATTGAAGTAGTAGATAAATACGATCCGGATTTTATGTGGTTCGATTTTGCACTTGACAGAATCCGTGAAGATTATGTTAAAAACTATGTGGCTTACTATTATAATAAGGCGGTTGAGAGAGGTAAAGATGTTGTTATTTCCTACAAAGGCCACGACTTGCCTCCAGGGGCTGCTTTATTAGATCATGAGCTGGGGCAGGAGCCTGAGTTAACTCACTACGATTGGATTACAGACACTTCAATTGAT
>JAYEFL010000230.1:0-2523 GCA_034658635.1 Bacteroidota bacterium
AAAGAAATCTTGGACTTCACATTTCCTCAACATTTATGTTGTCTAAAAGAAAGAGTCAAGTTCCTTTGAATTTCTCAAATTGGGTGGGTTTTGCACCAATTTTTTTTAATTCGGATCAAGCTTTTAAACTCCAATCATTGCTACACAGTAAAGACGAAATTTCAATAATTCAGAAGTCGTTAAATGGTAACGAATATGAGGCAATATCCTTTATATATGATGAAGCTAGTCTTAATAATCTTCAATTACATCGAAAATCAAACTTTTTGCATTTATCAACCCATTCGCAATTCAATCCTGATACAGATCAAGTTGGGTTGTGTTTTATTAACAATGGGCAAATTCGAGTTTTAGATTACAATAAAATCATTGAACTTAACATTCAACCTGAGAATGTCTATTTAAATGTCTGCTCTAGCTCTTCTTATAAATTCTATGATGGAGAAGGGCCAATAAATCTGAATAGAGCATTTTTACTCAATGGAGCAAATAATATTGTTTTTACAACAAGAAGAGTTATTGACACATTTGCTACGGAATTTGCTATTGTATTTTATCAAAATCTATCAAAAACTCAGAATTTTTCAATATCCCTTGCAGATGCAAAAAGAGAAATGATTAAGTCTGATAAATACAAAAGTCCAATCTACTGGTCTAATTACCAATTAATTTACACAAATTGATTTTCTTCAAATCATTACTAGAGATCACCAATTAAGCACAAAACTTCGATAGTGAGCTAACCCCAACAACGCCAGAACTTCCCACACAGTCATCCCGGCGGACCTGTCCCAGAGTCCTGCGTCACACTCCCCCCCCTACATCTTAGAATTTCAGTACCACAAATAAACACTACCACCTACAAGAGGAAAACGCTACCACCCTTCTGTCTTATCAGTGTTAGCAATACATTCAAAGCCTGCAAAAGAGGTTAAAAGTGATAAGGTTTTCTCCAAACTGAAACGGGATTTAAAAACTGGTGTCGGGTAATACGAGCAAGAGGGAAGCTCCTCACCTGATTTTAAGGCGGTTAGATACCGGATTAAAAGCAAAAAGCGCCAGAAACCTGACTGTTCCCGACGCCCACTAGCAACCATCGGTATAAAACTCTTCAAAAGATTTCTCACCAGAAGTGTCAGAACCAAAAAAATAAACCGGCCAAGACTCGGGATTCGGGACTCGCGACTCGGGATTCGGGACTCGCGACTCGGGATTCGGGACTCGCGACTCGGGACTCACTGTTGCTGTGCTCTGAGCTCTGAGCTCTAACAACCTCCCCGCCTTCTCCTTCGCCTCCTCTTCACTTTTACAAACATCAATCCCCTTCCCCAGCCACTCCAGCAAATCCCTGGCTATCTGATCAAAGGGAATCATATCTTTTTCCTCATCTAACTTGGGAAAGAAGATGTCGCCCGACTCTCCCATGACAGAGGCCATGAGGCAGAGCTCTCCAGATTCAACCGGACTAACAAAAAAGCGCCTTATGCCTAGCGGACAACTCCAGGCCTGGTTTTTATTCAGGCGCTCAAGAAATCCTAATGGTAATGATCCATTCGAAAATGCTACGTTGGCAAAACGAGCTGTGGTGATGTGAAGCTGATCTGAATATGCCATGATCAACTCCTCCATGAGCTTTTTGCTGGCTCCCATGATGTTTACCGGATTGGCTGCCTTGTCAGTTGATACACAGAAAAAATGCTCTGGCGGATACTCCAATAGCAAATCGAGTAATTTTCGTGCTCTTAACACATTATTTTCTATCATGGCCTCAATTGAAAAGATATCCTTTTCACTCCGCACATGCTTGTGGGCAGCAAAATTTGCAACAATATCAAAGGGTCCATGCTCTCTGAACAATTTCTCAAAGACCTGATCTCCAAAATTTACCGGGTAGGTGACAAAATCCTCGGGAATATTGTAACTCGTTGAACTCCTGAGATCACGAACAAGCTCTGTCAATCCATTCTCATTGATATCTACCACAATGAGCTTCGATACCCTGAACTTCAGCAAGGCCTTGATATAATATGACCCAATGGTTCCGGCCCCGCCAATAACCAAAACTCGCTTATCGTTTATCTTCTCATTGAGTTCCGTAGTATAGCGCTGAAAATCATTTGAGAGAAGACTGATTTTACGCCTGGTAATATGCTCGGATATAAAGTTTTCTATTTTCATTTTCTTTCTGGTAAATAACTGAAGAGGTGAATTTGTTGTCGAAATCAAAAATAATAATAAATCAGCTTAGTGGAAACCTCACAATAGTTGGAGGAGGAATGGACACGGGGACCCCATGTGACAGTTGCGATGCATAATAATGCACCCAATAAAGTTGCAATGGTACCAGAAAGAGCACCTCTGCAAACAACGTCAGCACCCAGTGAGTTTCCCGCCTCCCGATAAACCGGGACAGGCACGCGGGAAACTCACTGGGTACTTGCGTTGTATGGGTTATGCACTTTTTGAGCTTACTGCTATCTTTTGGGAGTGACTCCCAAAAGATAGCAGTAAGCTCAAAAAGTG
>JAYEFL010000231.1:0-2516 GCA_034658635.1 Bacteroidota bacterium
ACTAGCGTTAGCACCCCCACCCAATAATACCATACAATCCGCTTAGTGGGTTTTGCTGAACAAACCATTCCACCCCAGAAGTGTGGATGATCTAATCCGGCTGGTGCAGATTTCAGGTAATTCGTTTTAACTTGTTGTAATCGTCTGGAGAAATTTTGAGGAATCCCTTTTTGGTAAAAATCTACTGCTAAATCTTTTGACACTTCGTCTGAAGCCTGCCACAGATGAGAAATAACCTCCTGCGCCCCGCCAATTCCAAATACTAAGCTCATACTCATAAGTCCTTGTCCCGGATTTACCTTGCCATTGCCAGTGTTGCATCCATTTACAAAGACTCGTGTTCCCGTAAAATCAGCAGCAAGGATATCCCAAAGTTTCATGTAAGGTTCAGATGATCCGACATCGCAAACAAATCCTGACTCCAGAGGATCAGTATCATTCATTTGATAATGACTGGCAAAATGAATCGCCTGATAATCAGACAAAGACCTATCTTTATCAGTTGTTGACATTATATCCTGAAGAACCTGTAGCTCACCAAACAGTTGAGAAGATTCATCATTTTGAGGACATCCGATTAATCGAATTTCATTTTCCGGAAAATCCTCCGTTTTCAGATCGGGATTTGTTCCCATCCAATAGCTGATTCGGTATTTCTTATCCACATACTTCAGAGCTCTGAAAGATGGAATTTGATTTAACTCCTGAATTTTCTGTGTTATCAGTAACTCAAACGGCAATCCCAACAAAAACCCATCAGGTTGAAAGTCTGTTCATGGTTTGGTCTTATCTTCTCTATCTCAACTCAAATTGCCCGGTATAAAGATAATGAATCAGAATACTACGATGCTTCACCAGCCCCAAGAAAATTTACACATTTTTTTATGGCTGATTATCTGATAGTTACATAATGCTAGCAAAAAAATATGGAGATTGATTTAGATTTCCAAATATAGATTACACTATGGGATAGACATAAGAGAGAAAAGAATCGGATTATTCTAGTTTAGCATAGTACCATTCTTTTACCTATTATTATCACATGTTTCGTATATTAATAATTTTGACCGTAATCATTGGGGGGTTTTCGTCATTTGCCTGCGCCCAGCGATCTACGATATCCGGTCAGATTGTAGATGCTCAGTCAGGAGAATATCTAATTAGTGCACACGTTTTTACAGATGGGTTATCTGTTCTGGGAACAACATCAAACAACTACGGGTTTTTCAGCCTGGAAGTACCTGAGGGACCGGTGCAAATTAGTGCCTCTTTTGTAGGCTATAACCTGTGGCAAAAACTGATTGAAGTTAAGGAGGATACCTCATTTATAATTGCCCTTGAACCCATTGAATCGTTTGAAGAAATCTCAATTATTGGGAATAAATCCGGGAACCGGATCTCAACTTCCATACATTCAATCACACCCAAAATGATCCAATTCTTACCCACACTTGCTGGAGAAAAAGGCATTATCCGTTTGATTCAACTTCTTCCAGGCATTCAAGCCGGAGCCGAAGGAACCGCAGGTCTTGTGGTTAGGGGAGGTAGCCCTGATCAGAATCTTTATCTTCTGGATGGATGTCCCTTATATAATATTTCACATTTGTACGGCTTTCTTTCCGTTTTCAATGAAGATGCTATAAACTCAGTGAATGTTATAAAAGGAGGATACCCGGCAAGATACGGTGGCAGACTCTCATCCGTTATTGATATTCGCATGAAAGAAGGTAACCTATACAAACACGAAGGATCATTGTCAGTGGGCTTGATATCTGCTAAGATATCCGCAAATGGTCCATTAATTAATGGCAAAGCCTCTTATATGTTCTCTTCAAGAAGAAGCTATTTTGATCTTTTCACCTCTATCCCGGCTTGGTTAAGTAATACAAAAACCAATAAGCATATTTCAGGTTATTCTTTGGCCGATTTGAATGGTAAAGTAAATTTTATTCTTTCCCCAAAAGACAGAATCTACTTCAGCTTTTACTATGGCATGGACACTTATTCTGAAAAACGATTCAGTGAGAATGATACAGTACCTTTGTTCTGGGAGAATCACAGCAAATTAAAATGGGGAAATACATTAGCCTCAATCCGATGGAACCATACCTATTCAAAGAAATTGTTTGGCAATACACAGATTTCCTGGTCGAAATATAATCTCATTAGTGAGACTGGTTATCTAAGAGAGGAAGGGCAAAAGGAGGATTGGAGTAAAGTTGGGTATCAATCTGAGTATTATTCACGAATCAGTGAATTCGCATTGGCAAAACCGTTATTACATGGGACTGATGAACTGGAATTTCAGACAGGTGGATGAAGCCAGAAAATTGTTCAGATCATGCGGTGATGAACCAGAATCAGCAGCATTTTACCTGGCCCGTACCCAGCTGTTTGAAGGAAGAGATACCGAACTGGTGGTCCATGACTTAAACAGAGCATTAAAGCTTGCTCCGGATAGCTGGAGAAGCTACAAGTATATGGTTGACTTTTACATGAAACTTGGTGCTTATCCA
>JAYEFL010000232.1:0-10798 GCA_034658635.1 Bacteroidota bacterium
AAGATCCTTAATTAATTGCCATTTCAGGTCTTCACCAAACCGGGGATATTCTTCTTCAAGACTCTCTTTGGTCATCTTTTCATCTTTGCTGGTAGCCAGCATCCATCTTTTCAGGAACTCATCAGGAAGCTCAATATTGGTTTTATTGACAAGTTTTTCCTTTGTGTCGATATGGAATTTATACAAACTCTCGCGATCAAACTGTGCCTGAAGATCTTCTTTAATTTTCTGTCTGAACTCTTCCTCTGATTTCACCTGATCAGGTCCGTAGGCCTGGTCAAATAACTCCTGGTTAACCGGAGCAGGGGCAAAACGCGAAACTTCGCCAATAGTATACGAAAAAGTGTTTGATATATTTTCCAATTGATCTTTCTCGATCTTTAGTAAAGCAGCACGGTCAGTTTCATTAGGGAAAGATTTGAGCATATCCAGCTGAATCTCATCACCTGCTTTGAGGCCAATAAATTGATCTTTTGCTTCTTTATCAGAGATTGTATTGAGGGATACCAAAGCATCGAGGGCCACAATGCCACCATCTTTTTGAATTCCGTTTTCATCCTGCTCAGTAAGGTCTCCTTTGACCATATCATCCACTTCAGAGATTTCCGCAATTTCAAAATTCCCAAACTTTTTAGCATAATTCTCAACCTGATCATTTATCAGAGTCTCATCAACATCAATCTTATACCACTTGATTTTATCCCTTTTACTCAGATTGACCTCAACTTCAGGAGCAATTCCTATATCAAATGCAAATTCAAAATCTTTCTGAGTTTCCCATTCAATGGTCGGACTGTTTTCGCTAGGAAGGGGCTCGCCAAGAACTCTGAAATCATCGCTGTAAAGAAATTTAGTCAGACTTTCAGATAATAATTTATTGACTTCATCGGCCAGGATAGCCATGCCATACATTTTCTTTACCAGCCCTAAGGGGGTTTTTCCTGGACGGAAACCATCAACTTTGGCTTTTTTTCGATAGTCTTGCAGAACTTTGTCTACATTTTCCTTGTAATCATCTTCAGTTATCTGGATGCGAACCAGCGCATTCAAATCGTCAATGTTTTCTTTTTTGATGTCCATAGCCCAAATGATACTTAGTATTTGAAAACAAAACCGCCTGCTTTGCAAATGCATTGCATGGGCGGTTTTGTTTTTGTGCGGATGAAGGGACTCGAACCCCCACGCCTCTCGGCACTAGATCCTAAGTCTAGCTCGGCTACCAATTACGACACATCCGCAAAAGAGCCGCAAAGATAAGTAATTACCTTCTTAGTTCAAAATTTTGGCCCAGATAGACTTTCCTAACTTGCTCATCATTGGAGAGTTCTTCTGCAGAGCCTGATTTCAGGATACTTCCTTCGAACAAGAGATATGCCCGATCGGTTATTGACAGGGTTTCATGAACGTTATGATCAGTGATTAAGACCCCTATATTCCTGTCTTTAAGTTTTGTGACAATATTTTGGATGTCTTCTACAGCAATAGGATCAACGCCAGCAAAGGGCTCATCCAGCAATATGAAATCCGGATTCAGAGCGAGAGCCCGTGCAATCTCAGTTCGCCTTCTTTCACCACCTGACAATTGGATTCCTTTGTTGCGTCTGATCACTTCCAGTCCAAATTCACTTATTAGCTGTTCAGCTCTGTCTTTTTGTTCAGCTTTGCTTAAGTGTGTCATCTCCAAAACTGAGTATATATTGTCTTCTACTGACATTCTTCTGAAGACAGAAGCTTCTTGCGCCAGATATCCAATGCCTCTTTGTGCTCTTTTGTAAACTGGCTCCCGCGTGATATTGTCGCTTTCCAGAAATATTTGTCCCGCATTCGGGCGAATCAATCCCACAATCATATAGAAAGTGGTTGTTTTTCCTGCACCATTTGGTCCGAGCAGCCCAACAATCTCCCCCTGTTCAACTTCAATGGATACCTCATTAACCACTGTTCTCTGACGGTACTTTTTAATCAGGTTTTGTGTAAATAGTTTCATTGGCTTCAATTAAACAATTCCTTCCTTTATTATATCATGAATGTGGATGACTCCCAAATATCTGCTGTTTTCTACAACGAGTAACTGTGTGATATTATTGGCTCGCATCAAATTTAGAGCTTCCTGTGCAAAGGCCTTTGGGCCAATAGTGATGGGATTTGTACTCATGACATGTTTAGCAGTCAATCCATTTAGCTCACCCGTTTTTTCCAGCAAACGTCTCAAGTCACCATCGGTTATTATTCCTTGCAGGATATTGTCGTTATCCAATACTGCTGTTGCTCCCAGTCGCTTGGCACTGATCTCTATAATACTCTCCCGAAACGATGTGGTGAGCCAAACCTGAGGTTTGCCATTTAACACATATAAGTCGGAGACTCTTAAGTGTAACTTTTTACCCAGAGAGCCTCCGGGATGTAGAAGTGCGTAATCGTCAGATGAAAAGCCCTTCAGCCTGAGCAGGCAGATCGCCAATGCATCTCCAAATACCAAAAAGGCGGTGCTTGAATTAGTGGGGGTGAGCTTGTGCGGACAGGCTTCTTCTTCAACAGGAAGATAGATCGTGTGTCCGGCTTGCTTTGCCAGATAGGATTCAGGATCAGATACTACCCCGATAATCTGATTGCCCATAGCTTTGATTAGTGGAATCAATGTTTTGATTTCCAGGGAATTTCCTGACTTTGATAAGCATATTATCAGATCTTCTTTCTGAATCACTCCCATATCACCATGTATCGCATCTCCTGCATGCATGAATAATCCTGGAGTTCCAGTTGAATTCAATGTGGCTGCAATTTTTTGACCAATATGCTGATTTTTTCCTATCCCGGTTAAAATGATCCTGCCCTTATTCTGATAACATAATTCAACAACCTTAACAAAGTGATCATCCAACGATTCAGCAACTTTTGTCAGGGTATTTGCTTCTGATAAAAAGATTGATTGCCCCCTGGCTCTGATATTTTCTTTGGCCATTCTTATAGATTAGCTTCAAATGATGTCGGGAATATCGACAAAATTTGTAAATTTAGACTACAAAAGTACTAAAACCCCTGTAGAGAACGGGAATTTGCCCTTTTTTGCAGGGGTTTTTTGAAGTTTTGTTTTACTAGGTTTCAGTAATATAATTAATTTGATGAGGGAGAAAGAGGTTGATGTTCATCATTTCCTGAAGAAGTACTTTGGGTTTGATTCTTTTAAGCGCAACCAGAAGGATGTAATACGCAATGTGTTGTCTGGAGGAGATTCTTTTGTTCTCATGCCAACAGGTGGAGGAAAATCATTGTGCTACCAGTTACCCGCCTTGATGATGGAGGGGACAGGAATTGTTATTTCTCCTTTGATCGCCTTGATGAAAAACCAGGTTGATGCGATGCGGAGCTTTAGCAAGGTGGACGGAATTGCCCATTTTTTGAATTCATCTCTGAGTAAAACTCAGATTAGTCAGGTGATGAACGACGTTAGATCAGGGAAAACCAAACTTTTATATGTTGCTCCGGAGTCTCTGACCAAGGAGGAGTATGTATTGTTCCTGAAGTCTGTCAAAATATCCTTCTTTGCTATTGATGAAGCCCATTGTATTTCTGAGTGGGGGCATGATTTCAGACCCGAATACAGGAGGATCAGACCTATTGTTGATGAAATAGGAAGACAGTCTATTATGGCTCTGACTGCAACAGCCACCCCTAAAGTTCAACATGATATTCAAAAAAATCTGGGTATACTTGATGGCAATGTTTTCAAATCTTCTTTTAATCGGGAAAATCTTTATTATGAAGTAAGACCTAAGATTGATCCTGAAAAACAAATTATCCGGTTTATAAAAGAAAATGAGGGCAAGTCAGGCATAATTTATTGTTTGAGCCGAAAAAAAGTAGAGCAATTAGCAGAAACCCTGGTTGTGAATGACATAAAAGCCCTGGCTTATCATGCAGGGATGGACACAGCCACGCGGTCAAGAAACCAGGATATGTTTCTTATGGAGGAAGTGGATGTTATTGTGGCCACTATTGCTTTTGGGATGGGGATTGACAAACCCGATGTGCGATTTGTTATGCATTATGATGTGCCAAAGAGTCTGGAGGGATACTATCAGGAAACCGGAAGAGCCGGAAGAGATGGAGGAGAAGGAGTCTGCCTTACCTTTTATAGCTATCAGGACATCCAGAAGTTGGAAAAATTCATGCAGGGAAAACCAGTTGCTGAACAGGAAATTGGACGGCAATTATTATTCGATACTGTATCCTATGCGGAGTCGTCAGTCTGCAGAAGAAGGCATCTGTTGCATTATTTTGGTGAGATTTATAAACTTGATAATTGTGAGAACTGTGATAATTGCAATAACCCAAAGCCTCAATTCGAAGGTAAGGAGTATTTAACTCTCGCCTTTCAAACCATACATGAGACTAAAGAGAAAGTTAAACCAGAACATGTTGCTGATGTACTTGTTGGCAATGTGAATTCTGCTGTTAAGTCATATAAACACAATGATTTATCAATTTTTGGAAAAGGGAAGGATAAAGATAAAAAATTCTGGTTGGCAGTTTTGCGTCAGGCATTAATTGCACTATTGGTTTCAAAGGAAATTGAGCATTATGGAGTTTTGAAGCTGACTGCAAAAGGGCGCGAGTACCTGGCAAACCCACAGTCTTTTATCATGACAGAGAATCATGATTATAGTGTAGGTGATGATGTAAATATTGTTAAGGCTGGAGGAGGTGCTGCATTGGATTCTATGCTTTTCAGTATGTTGAAAGATCTTCGCAAATCTATTTCTAAGAAGCTGAATCTACCACCATTCATTGTATTCCAGGATCCGTCTCTGGAGGATATGTCGACTAACTATCCAATTAGTATTGATGAGCTGACTCATATGACAGGTGTCAGTTCGGGTAAAGCAAGTAGGTATGGAAAAGAATTTATTGCCCTGATTAAGAAGTATGTAGAAGAGAATGAGATTGAACGACCCCAGGATATGGTCGTAAAATCAGTTGTCAATAAATCAGGATTAAAAGTTTCAATCATTCAGAGTATCGATCGCAAAATTCCTCTTGACGTAGTTGCTCAATCAAAAGGAATTACAATGGAAGAAATGCTCTCAGAGCTCGAATCTATTGTAAACAGTGGAACCCGAATAAATATCGGATATTACATTGATCAGGTTCTGGATACCTCACATCAAGAAGATATTTTCCTGTTTTTTAAAGAAGAAGCTGAAGATGAATCTATTGAAGCAGCCATTGAAGAGCTGGGAGAAGATGAATACTCAGAAGAAGATATCCGGCTTGTCAGGATCAAATTCATTTCTGAATTAGGTAATTAATTTTATTTGTATTCCATTAGATATTTGATAAATCCAAAAGGAGAATTATTTTGACCATTTTAAAAATTAGTGGACTGGATAAATCGTATGGTTCGGTTCATGCGGTAAAAAACCTTCATCTCGAGGTGAAGAAAGGACAGGTTTTTGGTATTCTGGGGCCCAACGGAAGCGGAAAGACAACAACTCTGGCCATGCTATTGGGAGTTGTCAGAATGAATAAGGGAACATACAGTTGGTTCAGCCAGCCTCCCGGCCCTGCTAACCAGCAGAAGATCGGCTCAATGCTTGAATCGCCAAACTTCTATCCCTATCTCAACCTAATTGAAAATCTTAAGATAACATGCCGCATTAAGCGTTTCCCTGAGGCGGAAGTTTTCAGGGTTCTCAAAGTGGTTGGACTACTGGAGCGGCAAAAAAGTAAATTCCAAACCCTGTCGTTAGGAATGAAACAACGCCTTGCTCTGGCTTCAGTTCTGCTGGGCGATCCTGAAGTTCTGGTTTTGGATGAACCAGCAAATGGACTTGACCCAGAGGGAATTGCTCAGGTACGTGAGATTATTAGAAAGGAAGCTAAAAAGGGCAAGACCATAATAATGGCCAGCCATATTCTGGTTGAGGTTGAAAAAGTTTGCTCTCATGTGGCCATACTAAGAAAAGGAGAGCTTCTGGCTTCAGGAGAAGTAGGAAGCTTGCTCAGAAATGATGTGAAGATGGTACTGGCATCTGATGCAATGGACGAGCTGCAACAGTTCTTGCATTCCTTTGAAGGTGTTACCAGCATGGTTGTGGAAAGTGATCATATTCAGGTGATTCTGAAGGAGGGTTTTGCCCCTGGAGATCTAAATAAGGCTGTTGTGAAAAATGGTATAATTCTGAACAAAATGGAGGAGCATAAGCAAAGTCTGGAAGAGCAGTTTTTGGAGTTGGTTAAAAAGGATGAAATGAAAGGAGGTCTGGGATGAACCGACTGTTGAAAATTGAATGGGTAAAAACCTGGAATTACAATGTTTTCAAAGTTTTGGGGATTATTTATGTGGTTTCTTTTCTGCTGTCAATTATAGTGTTACCACTGGTGCAGGTTAAAGTCAATATGGCAGCAGAATCAGACATGCTGGATATTAAGTCCTTTTATACATTTCCTGTTATCTGGGATACTTATGCTTACCTGGCTGGTAAGTCTAATTTGTTTTTAGCAATTATTGTCATTTTTCTGATTGGAAATGAGTTCTCGTTCAGAACTTTCAGACAACATGTGATAGATGGTCTGAGCCGTGATGAATTGTTGCTTGGGAAGCTTATGGTAATTGGAGTAATTGCACTGGCTAATACTCTTATGATCTTTGTTTTAGGATGGATATTCGGACTGATATATTCTTCTGGCTACGCCTTTTATGATACCATCTCCAACCTCTACATTTTGGGCATCTATTTTATTCAGGCTGTATCCTATATGATTATAGCCTTATTCCTTACCATTTGGCTTAAGAATAAAACCCTTGCTATGATTGTGCTGCTGGTGTATTCATTAATCCTGGAACCTATAATTCGATTGATCCTGAGAAAATATGTCTGGGTGAAGCTTGGCCTTTTCTTTCCGGTTAAAGTTACAACAAAGTTGACACCCATTCCTGAAAATGGGCTGATTGAATTTATTAAAACAAATGTTGAATTGAATGGATTTGGAGAGTCATTACCATTATATATGAACGTGATCCTGGCTATTGCATATTCGGTGACATTCTATCTACTTGCGAGGCAGATCATGCTTAAACGGGACTTATGATTCTAGTTTTCTCTGTTTTTCCAGTTGAAACTGCCAAATAAGCCGGCGATAACAACAAAAACAACATAAAATGGATAAATGAGCTGAGCCACAAAATACCATATCAGGTTTTTTGTGTTGGAATAAAACCGACTCCCTGAAACAATCAGGGGTAACTCAGTTAAAGTTTTTATTGCCCATAGGAAGAGAGGGAGGAGTATCAAGGTACCGAAGAATATGCTGTACATCAAGCTGCTTACGATTGTAAGGTTCATAAGCAGAACTAATAATGCCACACCAAATATTTCCGGATCACTGTAATTAGTGGCCTTCGATGTCCATCGTTTCCTTTGATGCCATAAGTGAGTAAAAGTGCTTGCTGCTGCGGTTCTGACAATCGCCTCACGTGCGGCCAGATAGACAATGGATTTCTTGTTTTCCCTCTTGATGAATTCAAGCAGAAACATATCATCGCCGGTATTGATCTCTTCTTTGAGCTGTTGGCACCCTCCCAGATAGGATAAACGCCTGACTGCCAGATTAGCTCCACTGGCTAATATTGGATGATGAATTCCGGCAGAGCCCGCGGCAGACATCATCAGGCTCATAAATTCAATTTGTTGCAGGTGTCCGGCCAATGAATTGGCCGGATGAATTAATACCGGTCCCTGTACCATCTGTATATTCTGATCAGAAAATGTATTAACCATACTGGAAATCCAACCTGGATCAAATTGGCAATCTGCATCAGTCAGCAGAATGATGTCACCTTTACAGGATTGAGCACCCAATCTGAGAGCTGATTTTTTGCCTGATTCTCCAACAGGGCTACTAAGATTTTGAATTATTCCGGGGAGTGTAGAAGATTGTTTCTCCAGAATTTCTTGTCCATTATCCCCTGAATGATCATTAACAAAAACATATTCGAGCAACTCAGATGGATATTCCTGCTGGCTCAGATTCCGGATTAATTCAGGCAAATTCCCCCTTTCATTCCGATATGGTATTATTATAGAGACAGTTGGGGTGAACTGACTGTCTGGGAGATTCTTTTTCCTTATTCTATTCCATCCCATATACAATCCTGCCATCAGTATTCCGTATGAACAAACCAGGATTATTATAGCTGTCAGGAGGAAAAATGTCATTAGAAAGCTTCCTTAATGAAAAAATAAATCAGAAATCCTGAAACTGCAAATTTGAGTCCTGTGCCAAGCAAAAAACCAAGGAGGGATCCAAGTCCTGACCTGATCGCTTTTTTTAAATCCTCTGAGTGAGTAAGCTCTCCAGCAACAGCACCAATAAATGGGCCCAGGATTATCCCAATCGGAGGAAACAAAAATAGTCCCAGTATAAGACCGATTGTAGCACCCCATGTACCTCTCTTAGTCCCTCCAAATTTTTTGGTGCCCCAGATTGGAACCATAAAATCCAGCAGGGTTACACCAACTACAAGCAGGGCCCAGATAGTTAGGAATTTATGATCAAATTGAACCTTTTCAGTCCAATGCAGAAGTAGTATCCCAAAATAACTAAGAGGAGGGCCAGGTACGATAGGCACAATGCAGCCAGCAAGTCCGATCAGTATAAAAAAACCTCCCAGTATTATTAGAAAAATATCCATTATTATATAAGCTTTGATTCAAAAATAGCATATTAAAATTTGATGTCACGCATAAGAAAACTTCCTGCGAGAGCTGGTAGGGCAACGTTGAGCATCCATAAAACCAGAGAGGCTGCCAGGATGCCTAAATCGGCATCCGAGAAAAGTCCGAGAATCAACAGGGTGACAGACCCCCTTATTCCAGCCTCTCCAATTGCAATTACAGGCAGGAAGTTTAGAAGTAGAAAGATTGTCATAATAGATGGTATTCCTATTCCTGCCGCTACATCCACTCCAAAATATCTTAAAAGAAAAAAGAGTTGCAGACTGAATGTAACATATTTTGCAGCCGATAATCCGAGTGCTAACCATTTGTCACGTTTACTAAGACTCTCAAATGCCTTGCCTAGTCCGGGTAATTTTTTATCCAGCCTGGTGAGCAGAATAATTCTGCTAAGCCAGTTCAGATTCATGAAAATAAGGATTAGAATAATGCTGATTACAATTGAAACCAATATCACCCAATACGTGAGCGGATGGCTTGCGTTATCCTTAAATGGCAAATGCAGAAGTAAAACACCCATACCAACCAATCCGCATAATTGAACAATTACTATTTGTGCCAGACTGTTAATTCCCGAATATCCGATACCTTCTATTCGTTTGTCTGGGGGCAGTACAAAAACCCGTGAGAAGATTTCCCCAATTCGATTTGGGGTCAGCATGGCCATGGTCAAACCTGAGAAAACTGCTCTGCTCGCCATTGGGAAGCTTAGATGATGGATTTTACGAATTAGCAAATTCCATTTTGTAATCTCAAAGAAAAAATTCAATGGCATTCCAGCGAGAGCGGCTAATACCCATATTAACGGTGATTTTCTCAGTTGTAGAGAGAACAACTCCCAAGCCTGTGGAAGCTTGTCAAACTGTATCAGTTTCCAGGCAATAAAGCCAAAAGCCAACAAGGTAATTGTCAGTTTGATGCTCATTTGTATTCGGTTTGACAGTTTCAAAATGCTTACTTTTGAGTTTTAAAAGTAGTTTATGACAAAGATAGAATCTATTTCGGAAGGGTAAGAGGTATGCATGTTCAACCAAAAAAAGGACTTGGTCAGCATTTCCTGAAAGATCAGGAGGTTGCCGTACGTATTGTAAATTTGCTTGAGGCTCCTGATGCTGATGTAATTCTGGAAATTGGTCCCGGAATGGGCGTTTTAACAAAACTTTTACTGGATCGCTTTGGTGAGAAACTACATGTGGTTGAAGTTGATCCTGAGAGCGTGAATTATCTGAAGTTGCACTTTCCTGAGCTTAAAGGGCGTATTTACTCTGAGGATTTTCTTAAGATGGATTTACATAAGATGTTTACTGCTTATAAGATTGCTGTTATCGGCAATTATCCATACAATATCTCATCCCAAATTCTCTTTCACCTATTGGATTACCCCGATCAGATTGTTGAAATTGTGGGAATGTTTCAACGAGAAGTGGCCCGAAGAATTACCATCGGACCAGGATCAAAAGAATACGGAATCCTGAGTGTTTTGCTTGAGTTTTATTATCACCGCGAATATGCATTTACAGTATCCGAAAATGTATTTACTCCACCCCCAAAAGTTAAGTCTGGCGTACTCCGTTTGGTAAAAAAGAGTCAAATTCCTGATGAGCTGAATTATCGGAGATTTGCGAAGCTGGTCAAAGCCGCTTTTAATCAAAGAAGGAAAACATTAAGAAATAGTTTGTCCGGGTTTTTTGAGAAGGGAAGTCTTGATTCAGATCTATTGAATAAGCGCCCTGAGCAACTGGATCTTAAGGGCTTTCTGGATCTCATGAAATTATTTGATTAAGTGATTTTCGCGGCTCGTTAATTGTTTCTACTTTTGCAGCGGTTTGATATCAGACCGTTCTTTTTCTAACCTGGTCAAAAATATACTGTTATGGCACAAAACTATGAGATAACCAGGGAATATATTCTAAAACTTCGAGAACTGATTGAGGCGCGAAAATCACTTAATCAAATAATTTCATGAGATCCAGAAAGCCCTTAAGATCCAGTTGCTCAGGGCGCTTATTCAATAGATCTGAATCAAGACTTCCCTTCTCAAAAAACCCGGACAAACTATT
>JAYEFL010000233.1:0-2504 GCA_034658635.1 Bacteroidota bacterium
CCTTCCATTCGGCATCGGGTTGAGACTCATTTAAATACACGGTATCCCCCTGGTCATCAGGAGCAAACTCAAGAGTGGTATTCTGCGATGATTTATACCAGATTGACTTGGTTTTTCGTTTTGTAACGTAAGCCTACGGGCAAGTACATATTGCGGGACTAGTTTTTAAGTCTGATTTTTGTTACAAAAAAAAACAGATGACCCAAGAAGAAAAGCGTACCCAGATGTTTTCACTTGTTGCCAAGTGGCACGAAAGCGATGAAAACCAAGAGACTTTTGTAAAAAGACACGATATCAAACTCAATACTTTCCGGTATTGGTCATCAAAGTATCGTGAAGCCCATCAAGCACCTGAAGACTTTATTGAACTTCCCAGCATACATGGCGCCATGATTCAATTGTATTTCCCCAATGGAGTTCAGATCCACTTACCCATTCAAACTCCGATGGAAGTTATCAAAGGATTACTTGGTAAATTTTAGCCCATGTTCTCAATAGCATCTGGTCGGTATTTCCTGTATAACGAACAAGTCGATATGCGGAAAGGTTTTAACGGGCTCTGCGGATTGATCAATGACCGGTTAAAACAAAACGCCATGAGTGGCGATGTGTATATTTTTATGAATCGACAACGAAATAGAATCAAGCTTCTTCGGTGGGAGCCTGGAGGATTTGTATTATTCTATAAGCGTTTGGAGAAAGGCTCCTTCGAATTGCCCCAAAGTCAAAACGCAGGACTTTCACACCGATTGGACTACGGAGAGCTAGCCATGATTATCACTGGTATTTCAATGAAATATGCAACAAAACGTAAGCGTTTTTCCTCACAACATTTGGTTAATAAAACAGCCTGATCTTATTTGATATCAGGGGGTTAAATAGCTATCTTTGGGTATGGCAAAAGAGGAAACCATCACCATATCCAAAGCTGAATACGCTTCTATGCAAGCACAGATTCAGGATCTTAGTTTCCAGCTTGCCGAATTAAAGCGCCTGGTCTTCGGTTCAAAAAGTGAGCGCTTTATTAGGCCAGATCCTCAACAGGGATCATTGTTTGATCTGCCCCAGGTGGAGCAAGCTCAGCCAAAGAAACAGACTATCTCATATACCCGAGATGAAAAGAAAAAGAGCAAGAAGCACCCTTTGCGAATGGAGCTTCCCTCACATTTGCCTAGGCGAAGTGAAGTGGTCGAGCCAGAAGGTCTGGTTGAAGGTGCAAACAAGATCGGTGAAGAAGTTACTGAGATCCTGGAATATGAACCAGCCTCGATTTTTGTGCGTCAAATCATTCGACCTAAATATGTTATATCTTCCGATGATGAGCATACTGATATTCAAATAGCAGAACTACCCTCGCTACCCATTCCAAAGGGGAATGCCGGGCCAGGTCTACTCTCTCATATATTGATTAGCAAGTTTATTGAGCATCTTCCTTTTTATCGCCAAAGACAACGGTTTAAGAGGCAGGGACTTGAAATACCTGAGTCCACAATAGGGGGTTGGTTTTCGCAAACATGTCGGCTATTATTGCCATTATATCTGTCTCTAAAAGATGATATTCTCAAAACGGATTACCTCATGGCAGATGAGACCCCGATTCCGGTACTAACTAAGGATAAACCGGGCTCTACCCACAAAGGTTATCACTGGCTCTATTATGACCCGGTGCGCAAGCTGGTTCTTTTTGATTACCGTAAGACCAGATCAAGAGAAGGACCCAATGAAATCCTTGCTGACTTTGAAGGGTTTTTACAGACCGATGGTTATGTTGGTTATACACAATTTGAAAAGGAAGAAAAAGTTCAATTGTTGACCTGTGCTGCACATTGTAGGAGGAAATTTGAATCTGCTCTTGAAAATGATCATGATCGCGCTACCAAAGCAATGACATACTTCCAAAAGTTATATGCCATCGAACGTATTGCAAAAGAGAATGAACTTGATTACTCAGCAATAAAGGAACTCAGAGAAAAAGAGGCAAAACCAATATTGGACGAAATGGAGTTCTGGTTAAAACAAGAAATCAATCTGATTCTACCTCAAAGCGCCATAGGCAAGGCCTTTGCTTACACGCTGAAATTATGGAGTCGATTAGTTCGGTACATAGAAGATGGCCGCTTCCAAATAGATAATAATTTAATCGAGAACAGTGTCAGAGTAGTGGCACTGGGTCGTCGCAATTACATGTTCGCCGGATCTCACGATGGTGCCCAGAATGCTGCGATGATTTATTCTTTACTCGCAACATGCAAGATCAGAAATATCGAGCCCTATCAATGGTTGAAAGACACCTTAGAAGTCATCCAGGATCACCCGGCGGATAAGCTCGCAGATCTCTTGCCAGGAAACAATAAGTAAAAATTATCGCCTTTGCTATATGTACTTCCCCGGATGCTTACGTTATTGAAACCATGCCAAACCAGTTCAGGAAAAGGCAGAGAGCACCTCCGGTCAGCAGGAATAAGATATTGCCAAGTAATGAAATAATCCTGAATGACTGTAAC
>JAYEFL010000234.1:0-10736 GCA_034658635.1 Bacteroidota bacterium
ACCCGTGCCCTTAATCGGTATTGAGACTCCGAAGACTGTTTGCCTTGCGGCTTCCAGCCTCGTTATGAGGATGCGAAATCCAAACGATTGGTACAATTTCCCGGGAGCTTCAACCAATAATGGCTTCGTATGCCAACGGCAAGGTACACCCTGCTAAAAAATACGATCAGGATTTCACAGGTTTTATTTCCGGATGACTTTTTGCGAAGTTTGCTGGGAAAAGATTTTCGATCTCGCTCATCTTTGTATCTGGCAGGGTTACCATAACCCATTTGAGCCACTCATAAGGATTCACATTATTGATCTTGCAGGTTGCCATAAAGGTATAGATCATAGCCGATCGCTGCGCTGCCTCGTGGCTTCCGGCGAACAAGTAATTTCGTCGACCGATTGCTATTGGACGAATCGTTCCTTCGATTAAATTGTTATCAATTTTCCACTGGCCGTTTTCTGTATACCTGCAAAGTTCTTTCCAATTGCGTAAGGCATATTGTACGGCTGTGCCCCAATCGCCTTTTGGGAGTATCTCCTGGAGATGTTCTTTGAGTCTCTTTTCTATTGCATCGAGTATCCTTACCGAAAAGCGTTGCCTTAATTCTTTGATCTGATCGAAACTAAAATTATGATTACGGGCAATACGTTCGACCTGATACAGTTTCTGAATCGCCAGCATAATTTCTTTGGCATTTTCTGGTTCACCTGCAAGACATTTTTCAACGTATCTTCGACAGTGCGCAAAACATCCAAGTTTTGTAATCTTTTTAGCCCAGTCAGGCTTATCCAGGAAATCATATCCTACGTAAGCATCACATTGCACAGCTCCTTTGAAATCAGAAAGCAACTTCTTTGGAACCTTAGCTGCTCGGGATTTATCATACAGAAAAAAAGCAATTTTCCCAGAAGGAGAATGACCTGCCCAAAAGTAGCCTTTGTGAGTACTTCCGGGCTTATCTTTGGTCAGAACCGGTATGGTGGTCTCGTCGACTTGTAAATAATCACCGCTAAGAGCCTTTTTAATCATAGCATCGTAAAGAACTACTTTTTTATCCAAAGAATTCGAAATCCAACCATTGATAGTAGATTCTGCAAGCTTAATACCCTGACGGGCCATGATTTTTTTTTGGCGATATATCGGCAAGTGGTCCATCCACTTCGAAATGATGATCTCAGTCAATAGGCCTTCACCTACATTACCACGGTGAACCGGAAGGTTCGGTAGGTCAGCAATAACAATACGCTTTCCATCAGGACTAAGATATTTTGGACGTACAATAACACGAACATAAAACTCAGCAGGCTTTTTTTCAAGAATCTCTGTGCG
Source organism: Bacteroidota bacterium (assembly GCA_034658635.1). Classification (GTDB taxonomy): domain Bacteria; phylum Bacteroidota; class Bacteroidia; order Bacteroidales; family UBA12481; genus JABHCC01. Next base: position 1,322 of record JAYEFL010000234.1, read on the forward strand.
CTCTTCACCGATAATTTTCCAACCCTCCACATCTTCATCAGGGGTGATTACTTCTTCTACGCGAGGAAGATCTTCAGGCAATGGCGGACGCGGATGTGTTGATTTGGACTTTTTGCGGGTATATGTGATCTTCTCGGTTTGAACTTCTTGTTCTGCTTGGGGTATTTCGCCCAGGTCCAGCGTGAGTTGGTTGGGATCTACCCCCGTAAAACGTTCACTACTGGAACCAAAGAGCATTCTTTGAAGATTTGCCAGCTGTTGTTGGAGAATAAATAATTGTGATTTTAGTTCAATGCGCTCAGCTTTTATATCAGCGTTCTCTTTTTTGAGACTGATATTTTCTTCTCTGAGCTGAGCAAGTATATTAGTATTTTCTCCCTGTGTAATCACACCTAAAAATACGAATAATACTTCTGTGCACTACCTGAAACTATTTGATTTTCAGGCAGTATTTACAAACACGATGCATCAGGGATTGTTAATATAGCTGTAAAAAAATGCTTTTTACAATCTTGATCAATGATATAATCCAAAGCAGGTGGTTATTAACATTCTAAACCTGGCATTGTTGATATACACCCACTTTTTTTGAAAATCGTTTTCTACGCTGAATTTGTTGAACCGATATTCCCTCTATGATCATCGCCAGTTCTGCCCATGTTAATCGATAACTGTTTCCTTTCTTTTCCCAGGCAGGGAGTTCAAAGGTGCCAGCTTCAAGGCGTTTATAATATAATACGAACCCTGTCTCTTCCCAGCGCAAGAGCTTGGTTTTGTCACGTCGCCGGTTTATAAATATAAAAACCTCACCCGATGCGGGGTTGCGATGGAGCTGGCCACGAACCAAGCCACTTAATCCATTTATGCCCAAACGCATGTCAGTGGGCTGATGGCGCAGATAATACGAGTTGGTACAAGTTAATGCAAACATAGCTTATACAATAGATAATATAGATCTGGCTGCTGAGAGCGAATCATTACCTGAGAGAATTATCCTGATGCCGTCAGGAAAACTAATCTCAATCTTTTGATCCGGAGAAGAAATCAGAACCTGATCTTGCTCTGGATCTTTTGTGCTGGGAATCGTAACTGGTATAAACTCATGTGAGTCTGCTGTCGGGTTTTTAAAACCAAAACGACTTTGACGTTTAGTAATTACTTGCGCCCTTACTTTTCGACTGAGTATTTGATGAAAAACCGGGTTTCTGTGTGGATGAAGTTTCATAATAAATCTTTCCCGGAAAAGTAATGCTTCATCCTAAATCAGGCAAGATGTACCAGGCCGTTGGCTTACTTTTGGCTTACATTTATTATCAGAACTTAACAATGAAAACAAAACTATCACATATCAGGATAATTGGCCGTGTAATAATAAGTAATAGTAAAAATATTAAAGCAAAATGAAAGAAAACCATATACTCAGATTAATAGGATTAAAAAGTAAAGTAAACCGTTTTTGTATTGTGATTCTATTTTCCACTGTTATTGTTGCATTTAGTATGTCTTTCTCATTATCTGCGCAGAACAAACAATTATTTTTCGACATTGAAACAGCCTTGGCTAACAAGAAGGATTTGAAATGCAGTGACTTTATTGACAGAATAGATTATATACCTCTTGAAACATCTGACAAATGTTTATTAGGAAAAATTTCGTCAGTTTTGTACCATGTTGATTTTTTTCTTATATCATCTAAGGATCAGCCAGTCATGCAGTTCGATACGAGCGGGAAATTCATTCGCGAAATAGGAAAAATTGGGAGAGGCCCCGGGGAGTATGTTCGAGCTGGGCGAGTGTTTATTGACGATAATCTAAGCGAAATTATCGTGATTGATATAAGGACAAGAAAACTATTGAGATACAGTTATTCTGGAGTTTTCTTAGGTTGGAGGTCATTTCCACATCATTATGCCCAATTGTGGTACTTATCTGCAAATAGAATTGTCGGAATTATTCCTAGACAACAAGAGAGCGATAATGTCCTATTCAGGTCCTTCCTTGTTGATTCTTCTAATGCAGTCAAACCTTTAATAATAGATGATTCTAAACTTGAGTTTGGTCCTGAATCAATTCAAGAGTTTTTTAGCTGTTTTAAGTTTGGAAAATCGTGGCTATTCTATCCTCCAAAGTCAGACACCATCTATTTTGTTGAAGGGCAGTCCCTAAAACCAAAAGCAATCCTGATGAGGGGATCATTAAAAATGCCAAATAGTTATTATAAAGACAGGGCTACTTTCAACACCTACAAAGACAAATATATCCCGTTTATATATCTTTTGCCACATTCTTCATCAAAAATCAGCATAATTGCTGATTATAATGGCAAAACGGAAGTTGGTTTTTTGGATCTTAATGCTGGTGATTTATATTTCATAGATAGTACTGACGGTGAAGTTGGAGAAGTTGGCATCATAAATGATATCGATGGGGGCCCCAATTATCTGCCTTACACACACTTTAATGATGGAATTGCTTGTAACGCACTTAATACGTTGGATTTAAAAGAATTATACAATGACGGGTATTTTTCAGGTAGAAATGCGAAAAGTTTGATTAAGAAGAGACAATTTATGGAGTTATTAGACACGATATCAGAAACTGACAATCCTGTAATTATGAAGATTGTTTTATTTGAATGATATTCAGCAAAGCGGACACTTTTCTCCAAAATTATTTCTGTATAGATCTAAAAGATTTTTTGTTCATTTTCCAAAAAAATTCTCATTGATGGACCCTCGAGATCGATCCTGAAAGATCCGTGTACCAGCCGATCCAAAATAGCATCAGCATTATGCGAATGTTAACATAATGCTGATGACTTGTCAAGGCTGAGCAGGTGTTCAATGATTACATCGCAGATGGACGAATGACGTTTTCTATTCATTCTTTAAAACTACTGCCAAATTCTCTTTTCTAAAGGAGAAACCGGCAAAAATTGAGATCCAGATTAGTCCGTTCAGGATGATTAATGCAATTAATCCAATTAATGATAAAACCTGTACTTCAGCCCCCGGGCTGATTAATCCTGGGAAAACTGCTGTCAGGGCTGATATTGATCCTATCAGAATTCCCAAAATCATTAATCCGGAGAATTCAATCAATATTCCTGTGAAGATCTTTTGTCGAGGGATTCCGATGGCTCTTTGAAGAGCAATTTCCTGTTGGCGTTCCTGAACACTTCGGGCCAGAACTATCCCCAATCCGAGAGTACCAATTAGCAAGCCTAATGCTCCCAGTAATAAAAATATTGATAGGTAGGTGTTCTCAACTGAACTGAACTCTGCTAATCGTTCTGGTGTAAATTGCAGATTTAGGCCAAAATCTCTTAGTCCTGAATTTAATTCATTTGCTATTTCCTCCCGGATAGCGGGATCACCTTCGACCAGAATAATATTGGAGCCACTTGAGCTGGGGTAATGACTGATAAAATGATCTTCAGATATTATGAGATTGCCCTGGAAGATTGAACTGACAAGACCCCCAATTAGTACAATACCATACTCCTCCCCTAACTGATCGGTGTACCACAATGTATCGCCAACAGATTTCATTAAACTCCACTGAATTATGGTTTGATCTGCAATCCCGGGTATAATATTCCCTTCTAATTTCTGATCCAATGATCCCCAGGGATTCTTTTCATCCAGATATGATGTTTTCGTTGCAAAACTGAATCTGCCCGATAAGAGCTCAGGATTAATACCCAGTAAGCGGGGATGAGAAATTGCATGCAGATTCAGGCAACTGGCATCATCTCCATCAGCTACTCTCACCTGTACAAACTCCTTTGATTGATCCAGGGAATAACTTCTTTGGGTTTTCTGGTCATTTAAATCCTTTAATACTGGCACCGTTGTCTCTGCAAAAAAGAGAAAACCACCGGTTCCGCTTTCCTTGCTTATTTCTGTACCAAAGGGATTCTTACGATTGGCACCAACTGTAACAATCAGAAAGGTTCCGAGTGCCAGGAGTAGAATAATGGAAAAGCTTCGTCCCCGGTTTCTTATGGCATTCTTCCAGGCCAGTCTCCAGATATTCGTTTTATGTGAAGATGACTTATCAAGATGGTAAAATAGCAGATCCGTTGCCAGACTTAATGAAAGCAGTAGCAATCCTCCCGCCATAAAAAAACTGGTTGGATCGTAGGATTTATTCTGCAATACCTGCCAAATCAAGAGCATAATTGCGATGATTCCTGAAAGAATAGCAATATAGCTTTCAAGATTTTTGAACCTTTTTGTCAAGGATCCGGATCTACCCTTTTTCAATTGTGCAAGCTGTTTATTCAGAAGTGTATTAACAGCAAAAAACAATCCCGTTACTCCAATGAAAATACTTATCCCATAGCCCAATGCCAGGGTTCCCGGATTCAAACGCAGGCTAATTACATCTGTCCTGATAATATCCTGCCAGATCCCGTTTAGTCCGGCAAAAATAAGCTCATTATAGCCCCATGTCAACAGTAAACCCAGCAATCCGCCCACTAAGGATATTAGTCCGATTTCAGCCAATAAACTCCCCCGTATAAAGCTTTTGGTCAGACCTATTGACCGCATTATTCCAACTTGCTCTACCCGACTCTGGATCGTCAGATTATACAGTAAAAGACTAAGAATAACTCCGGCCAGCAGAACAAAAAAGCTCAATCCGAGAAATAACTCACCAAAATCCACTCCTTCCAAAGCTGCTCTCTGGCCTGATTCACGGGCATCAAGCACCACAAATCCCAGTTTTCTGATCTGAAAATCCTGCCTGAATTTCTCTTGGAATGTCTTCTCTGTAAAGTCAGTTCCTTTATATCGAACTGCTGTGAGGGAGCCAAAACGATTAGACCAAAGTTCGTTCGCGGTTGACAGGGTCACAAAAGCTTTCGGACTACCCTTCCATTCATCCCAGTAGTCTTCATCTTTATCCCTGATAGATTCCAGATCGATTGGCACTCCTGTTTCCCAGTCGCGGCAATTTCCAGCATCAGATAAACCCGGCAAATCCGGTGTCAGGCTCGGGTCGGCAAAACGCCCTATCATGGCTTCAACACTTTTTATACTGAAACTAACATCCTTCACAGTAAGGCGTCGTAATGGTCCAACCTCATAGTAAGTTATGGTCAAACTGTCACCAGCCCGAACCTTGAGATCATCTGCCAACCATTGGTTTATGACCACCTCTTCTCGTCCGCATTCATCATCCGACAGGGTAGAAATAAAAGAATACGGGGTGGTAACATTATTGGCCTCAATCTTATTGACAAAGTAAGTTATAATAGGGTCTGTTGACCACTGAGCACTAAGCAATTGATCTACAAGAACATCATCCAGAAACACGCGATCAGAGGTGATTTCCCACTCTTGTTCATTGAGTGTTTCTTTTATTTCCAAACCCAGATCTCCTAGTTCCCAGGAATTTTGAAGACTCTCTTCAATTTGTTCAGTTTCTAATCCTGATCCGGCGATGAGAATAGTGTTTACCTGGCCGTTCAGTTCCATCAACTGATCGAGGCGAGATAAAGAAATGAATGCGTTGAAAGGAGCAGTTTGTGAGTTGTGAAGGCTAAACCTTGCCATTTGGTTCTGGTCGGCAATAGCCTTAACCGTCAAACGCAGAGACATGCTGATCTCCTCATCTGAAACAAAAGGGGCATTTAAAGGAATCAGGCTGGCTTTTCTGATTCTGAAGAGTACAGGCTCGCCTATCTTCAGGTCAAGTCGTTTAGCCAGATTTTCTGAAATAATTACTTCATCATCGCCTATCCCGGCAAACCAATTTTCTAAGCCAAAAACCTTATCGGTATAATCATTTACACCTAAAACCTGAACTTTGGGCAGACGTTTTTGTCCGCCATCAACAACAGCACTACCCTCTAGCAATAAGACCGGAGCAACTGCAGCATTGAGATCTTTCTCCATGCGGAAGGCCAGTTGGCTGGTAAAGAACCTGTCGCCTGCATTCAGGGTATGAGTCATCTCACCCAATCGCAAATCAACTAATCGCTGCAGGCTGTATTGCATACTGTCTCCAACCACCAGGGCACCTGTCAGAATAGCTGTGCTAACCGCCACTCCGATTCCTACGGCCAGATTTTTGCGCCAGTAATAGACAAAGCTTTTAAGAATCAGTTTTATGCGATTCATGGATCTATTTACTTTCTTCAAGTTGTCCGTTTCTGAGAACTAATCTTCTGTCCATTTTGGCAGCCAGTTCAGAGGAATGCGTGACCATGATTAAAGCAGTACCCTGTTCGCGGTGGATCTCCATCAGCAAATCAGACAGCTTGCCAGCGTTCTCCTCATCCAATGCTCCAGTAGGTTCATCCGCCAGAAGCAGACCCGGCTGGTTTATCAAGGCTCTTACTACTGCGGCTCGCTGGCATTCTCCTCCAGACAATTCTCCTGGTTTCTGATGTCGTTGATCCCAAACCCCTACACGCTGCAATAATTCTTTCGCACGCCCGAGTTTATCTGTATTCTTGTTGCCATCTCCCAGAGTTGGTAGCAGAACGTTCTCAAGAAGGCTCAATTGTGGCATTAAATGATGCAGCTGAAAGACAATTCCTATCGACTGATTGCGGTATTCATCAAGCTTCTTCCCGGACAACCCGGATAAACTTTCTCCTGAAATAATTATTTCACCTGCATCGGGTTTATCAAGCAAAGCAATCAAATTGAGCAAGGTAGTTTTTCCTGATCCGGAGGGACCAACGATGGCTAAGCTTTCACCCTCACTAACCTGCATACTCAAGGCATTAAGCACTTTGCGTGCCAGTCGCCCATCCTTCAGGTAGAAGCTCTTATCAATATTATCTATTTGAAGCAGCATTGGTCAGATTTTAGTTAATCAACTTATTATAGATATCTATCAACTGCTTACCCTGGTCATAAATATTGAAGTGTTTTGCCACTCCTGATCTACCGGCTTCTCCCATTTTCTTAATTTCCTCCGGATGCTTAAGCAGATCTGCCCAGGTCTCAGCAATTTTTTCTGGCGTGTTTGGCTCATAAGTCTTACCGCCTTTTGATAGTTCGATAATCTCTGGAAATGCGCCCAAAGCCGGCTGGATAACAGGTACGCCAGATGCCATTGACTCCAGTAGATATAATCCGAATGCCTCGCCATTGCGAACAGGTACTGAAATAAATGAAACCGAATTGAAAAACCGGGTACGACCTTCCTTCTCAAAGTCCTCTTCAAAAATCACCTGATCCTGCAAACCAGATGTATTGATGGTTTTCCTGATTGCTTTTAATATTTCCTTGTCATCTCCGGTAGATCCACCTGTCATGATCAGTTTCACATCATCGAAACCATCCATATTTTTTAGAAGTACATAAGCATTTATCATGATATCCACCCCATTTCCATGGCACATCCTGGAAATGAAGCCGATGTTTCGGGACTTGGGACTCGGGACTCGGGACTCGGGGTCTCGGGGATTCGGGGGCTCGAAGTTCCGGTCGCTGAGCGGAGCGGTCCCTGAGCGGAGTCGAAGGGTCGAAGCATGGGGACTCGGGGATTCGTATTCTTCTGGATCTACTCCCAGGTGTAGTGTGAAAAGTTTTTCTTTTGGTATGTTCATCTTCTCCCGAACCAGTTTTGAATAATAGTCGCTTACACTGATATAGGCATCGATATATTCTGAATTCTCCTCCATTAGTCCCCAGCTTCGCATTTGAAACTTCTCTTCCATCGGATCAATCCAGACGTCTTCATCCTGCAGAGAACAAACAATTGGCACATTCAGCACCTGTTTCAGTTTAGGAGCAATTCCATTCAGTAAGGCATTTGACAAATGGATGATATCCGGATTACAATTATCACCAATCCAGCTTACCATCCTGTCGAGTTCTTCATGCTGCTTTCCTTCTTCGCCCAACAACATGGAAATGGTCATATCTTCCAGTCCGGTTGCCCGGGTAGAACCGGCCATTTTCGCTGCAAACTTCAGCATTGGTCCTGAATTCAGAAAACGGTCGAACCATTTTGGTGCCTTTCTGAAGAATGGTGACATTTGCTTCAGGTATATACTGATTGCACCGTAAAAGACCGGCACTTCTTTGGTCTGATCATCAACATCATCAAAAAGCGGTAAATACATTGGGATTTTCACCACCTCATGGTTAAGCTTTTTCAAAGCCTCAACATATTTACTATCGCGCAGACAGTTTCCACAGTAGAAGCTCCCTCCGGAGCCGGGTATTATTTGTAATATCTTCATTTTCCAAAACAATATATAAATCCATCACTTGCTGCCAACCAAATTTTAGAATCGGCCACTGCCGGGTTGCCGATAATTCCGCTGCCAATTTCGTAATTCCATTCCAATTTACCTGTTTTCAGATCCATGATCTGCAAATCACCCCGCATGTTGGCGATTAAGACCCTGTTTCCGAGAATTACCGGCGAAGCATCAACCCGGCTTCCAGAATTGGTTTTCCACAATAGTCGTCCGTCAATCCGGTTAAAACAGTACACATTTTTATCCCTATTTCCGATCACCACGTAGTCATCTTTGATAGAAGGTGAGCCGATAAATGGGAGGTTCATATCTTTGTCTTCATACCTCCATGCGATCTCACCCGCAAGCAAATCGATGCACGAGAATTGTCCATCATAATCTCCAACGAAAGCTTCCTTATCCTTAACGGCCACTGAACTCGCTACATAGGTAGCTACTTCCACTTTTTTATCAGCTTTTCCGGTGAGAATATCGACGATATGCAAAAAACCATCACAGCCGCCGAAGATAGCTTTCCCATCAAAAATCCCGGCTGCTCCGTTAATAAAATTATCTGACTCGTATTGCCAGATGCTATCGCCGGTGATGCCATCAAAGCAGTGGAGGTAATAGTCATAACTACCCACGAGCAGATAAAGCTTTCCGCCTGATTGATAATAATTTATTGATCCTGATATTTGATTATCAGTCAGATACTTCCACCTCTTTTTACCAGTCATCAGATCCAATGCATAGACTTCTCCGTATAGATTTCCGATATACACCAGATCATTCAGAATGAGGGCGGATGCTTCGATAGCATTATCGGTGTTAAACATCCAGAGTTTTTTGCCAGAATTATCGATGGCATAAACGAATCCATCATCTGAGCCAACAACCATGATACCATTGCTCACCACCGGTGAGGCTATGATCTCTCCTCCCGGCTTCATGCTCCATAGCAGTTTTGGGACTGATGGAAAAGTTTCAGTGCTTACACCCCGGAGCTGTTGATCTCCCCGGAAGATGGGCCATGACGATTGGGCCATCATGGAGATGGTGAGGGTTAGTATGATCGCTGTTGTTGTTGTCTTTTTCATTTTTTCGTTCTTGTGGGGGCCGATTCGGTGTTTTGTTTCGACCTTCATTGGGGGCCGATTCGTTGTTTTGTTTCGACCTTCATTGGGGGCCGATTCGCTGTTT
>JAYEFL010000235.1:0-2492 GCA_034658635.1 Bacteroidota bacterium
ATCGCATTGTTCTTATCTGACTCATATATTACTTCTCGTTTGCCTTTAATTGTGCAGGGGGCCAGGCAGGTTGGGGGTGACTGGGTGATTGGGTTACTGGGTTACTGGGTTACTGGGTTACTGGGTTACTGGGTGACTGGGTGACTGGGTGACTGGGTTACCTAGGCTGAAGATTTTCAATTAAGCTCTCTAGTGCTTTATCTGTTTCGGGCAGATGTTTGCGAAATGTTACGCTGGTGTCGGTTTTTTCTTCGAGAAAGTCTCTGAGAATTACCATATCCGGGTTTTTCATTTCGATTTTTTTCGGACGCATACCCAGCCCCAGACATTTATTCAGATAGATGTCTGCTAATTTGGTGAGCAATGATTCATAATCAGGCAGGGGTTGCCTTATAGCAAAGCTTATTATTTCACCTCCAACGGGGTTGACAAATATGAGGATGAAAGTGAATGTGTCAGGACCATTTTTATTTTTTATTGGAAATGGCATGAACTCAAAGTTTAGTTGAATGGTATCCCAACCAATAGGTAGCTTTAAATAGCTTTCCAATTCTGCTGGTACCACAAATAGCTTATGGTCATACAATTGAGGAAGCAAAATTTGATACTCATCGTGCCATGATAATACAGAACCGGTGTATTTCGGAATTCTATAAAGAAATTCTGAATCTTCCATCGAGTCATTCTCAATAAGGTTGGGGTCTTTAAGTGCACGTTTTATTACATGCAAACTTTGGGTGAGGATGATGATAGAATCTTGAATCTGATTGATGTCAGGAGTATGCGGAACAAATCCCGGCTTCATCTTTACTATTTGAGGCCATGAAGGGAAGTCATAATAGCTTAGTTTGAGTGATTTCATTATTGCCATCTGATCTTGGACTACATTATCGGGCTTATCCCATGAAATCATGCTGTGTGGTGTAGTAAACATGTCTTCAGGAGTGGTAGCTTTATTTTCATCCTGCATATCCCAGAATTGTGCTAAGGCCTTTGTTCCTTCATAGGCTGCAAGGGCAAAGACTTCTCTATTACTTCCCATAATGCTAACAAAAACTTCTCTTTCTTCACCCGGAAATTTGATTCCGAAAATATCAGTTTCATAAAGCTTTTCCCATGGCTTCAAGGCGTAAATCTTGTCGCAAAGCTTATAAAATTCTTTCCAGATTTTCAAATCTATTTTGTCACTTACCGGGTTTGCCACTTTCCTGATCTGATCAATCATCATGATCGTAATTTTCCTGAACGTATTTTTGATTTCCTCTGAGGGATTTTCGTATGACAGCAATTCCAATACATCGAAATATCGGTAGGCTTCTTCAATATCATCATTGTATAAAAAAAACTCACAATAGATTCGGCAAAATTCTGCGACTTCGTTTTCATGATAGACTTTGGCTTTAGGAAACAAATCCTGGAAAATGTATTGGTGATGATATGCACCGGGAATTCTATCATATTCACCAGCATTCAACAGTGCCGATGCTTCCTGATTCATCTTGTCAAGCTCTTTATCCTTACGCTCAGATTTTTTCAGTTTTGATCCAATAATGTATTCGAAATGATCGAAGTCAGCATAATCGAATAGCTGAATTAAAGCCATGCTAACAGCGAAAGCTAATAGACGGTATGAATAATTCCCTGAATTCTGTTTGAAATAGTTCGTCCAATCCTCTTTTTTCCACTCATCAGAAGCAGCTTCTAATAATTCTTCATTCCATCCTTGTGTTATATCTTGTTCTGCGATATCTGGCAATTCACAAACCAATTCAATAAACTCTTCCTCTGTAGTAGGCCAGAAATTATCAAATTCATCAAATTCATCATCATCCAGGTCAAATTCATCTCCCATCTGATTGTCGAAAAGCATTGGTTCTCCTTCAAAACCAAATTCGATTTCCATAAGTGGAATATCGTCTGTATCCTCCTCCAGAATGTACTGACTTACTGAAAAATCTTTGTGTGGTGAATGTTCGTTTTCTTCCCCAAATTCAATTGCACCATATATGATATTGTGTAGAAGATTATAATCTGCTTTCTTGTATTTGAGACTATCCGCAAATTCATTGAGGAGATCTCTAAATGCTACGGGCGACATATTGAATTCGTAATGAGTGTCTATTAAGCCCTTCATTTCCAGGTCAATCAGGTAGATGCCATATGTTATTCCTCCCTGTTTATGATTCCTTGATATCATAATGTGAGCCTCTCGTGCTTCTTCCCAATTTGAATTAATAAAACATTGACCTATTTCCAGATTTCGTGCTCTTGAACGAATCTTTGTCTCAGGCGATTGAGGAAGACTGATTATTTTGGTGGATTTTTTCTTTTTTGCCATGGCATGGTAGCATTTTCTATTGCCTAAATGTAGTTAAAGATGTTGGGAAGTTGGGTGACTGGGTGACTGGGTGACTGGGTGACTGGGTTACTGGGTGATCGGGTGATCGGGTGATCGGGTTACTGGGTTACTGGGTTACTGGGTGAAGTTGGTG